>NZ_CAXBOV010000015.1:0-105512 GCF_963977355.1 uncultured Halopseudomonas sp.
TCGGCTCGGGCGGCATAATGCTACCCAATCATGCGCCACTGCAGATCGCCGAACAGTTTGGCACCCTGGAATCTCTCTACCCCGGCCGAATCGATCTGGGATTGGGACGCGCACCAGGCACTGATCAGGCTACCGCACAGGCCTTGCGCCATGGCCGAGGCGACGGTTCCGACTTTCCCCAGATGCTCGATGAGTTGCGTCGGCTATTTGCCGACCCCCTACCTGGGCAGCGTTTACGAGCAGTACCCGGTGCAGGGCTCAAGGTGCCGATCTGGCTACTCGGGTCGAGTACTTTCAGCGCCCAACTGTCTGCCGAACTTGGCCTGCCCTTTGCATTCGCCGGCCAGTTCTCACCTGACTTCATGTTCAGCGCTTTGCGCACCTACCGGGAGCATTTTCAGCCGTCGGAGGATTTACAGCAGCCCCACGTAATGCTGGGCATCAATGCCTACGTCGGCGAAAGTCGGGAGCACGCGGCCATGCTCGCAACCTCACACCAACAGGCATTTCTCAACCTGATACGTGGCCGCCCCGGCCCCTTGCCGCCGCCAGTCGATGATATGGAACCCTTGTGGCAGCCGCACGAGAAGCACAGTGTTCTATCGACCCTGGCTGGCACCCTGATTGGCGACAAGGAAACCGTGAGTCAGCAACTGGCCGATCTACTCGAGCGCACCGGTGCTAACGAGCTGATTGTAAGCAGTTCGATCTATGATCAGGCTCTGCGCAAGGACAGCTACAGGCGGATGATGGAAGTAGCGGGCAAGGTATGAAATAACTGCTGAAGTTGTTTGCCGAATAATCGGCAACCGCCTAGAATGCGCAGCACGCGGGTGTAGCTCAATGGTAGAGCAGAAGCTTCCCAAGCTTACGACGAGGGTTCGATTCCCTTCACCCGCTCCAATTCAATGCCCCTCGCGCTACTAATATTGAACCTAATCCTCTGCGTATAAAGCCTTGCCTTGCGTCTTGTGTTCGGGGAGGTCTATTATCGTGAGCAGGCTAAATAACGGATTAAAAAGTCTATACTCTCAAGCTCGGAGCCAATACCAGCCAGGCTATAACTTAAAGCCTATTGAGAAGAGACTGCATGATTTTTCCAAGTTTTCTTCGACCTGACAATCTTTCCAGAAAAATGATGCTCGTCATCTTTTCTATCTATCTCTTTGTTACCTGCCTGATCACGAGCCTGCAATTCCTGACCGAATACTATAGGACCCAGGACTCGATCTTAAACGAACTAAAACAACTTGAAGAAACCGTACGCGAGCCCATATCTACCAGTCTATGGCAATATAATTACAATCAGTTGGATGCCCTGCTCACCGGGCTGGTAAAAATGACTATCATTGAGGGTATTGATGTCATCGACACAGATGCCAACACTCTGATGTCAAAGCAATCCTATAACCCCGATTCAAAACCCTTGTCGCTGTTTTACGCAGAGTCTGATGCATACTGGACGCTCAATGGGGAAAAAGTAGCCCTTGGCACCATCAAACTGTATTCCTCATCAGAGGTCGTTTTAGACCGCGTACTGTTTGGGTTTTTCTTGATTGCCATCACAGCAATTATAAAGCTGTCCATTTTATTCTGGCTGTCCGCATGGGCTTTTGATCGCTATTTGGCAAGCCCCTTGAAGGAATTGATGACGCAAGTTAATGAGGTGCAATCAAGTCCAACGATCAGCAAGCGAATCAGCCTCGAGAATATCCAGCACAACGAGCTCGGCCAGCTTCAAGACCATATGAATACAATGCTTTCGGTAATGCAGGCAGATCGGCAGCAATTATTGGAAGATGAACAAACCAAACGAAGCTCCCTTGAAGATGCTGTTGCAAAGCGCACGGAAGCACTACAGATCCTGAACGAAAAGCTTGAGGATCTTGCCACGCGAGACTCATTGACAGGCATCTTGAATCGCGGGAGCTTTTTCGAAAGATCTCAGCATCTGCTAGCTCTGTCGCAGCGACAGCAATCAACAGCATCCTTTGTTCTGATGGATCTGGACCATTTCAAGGTCATTAACGACACTTACGGTCACTTCGCCGGCGACAAGGTACTGATTCACTTCACGCAAACTATTCAGAGCTTACTTAGACAGTCTGATCTCATCGGCCGAGTAGGCGGGGAAGAATTCGCTCTCTTTCTTCCTGACACAGCCCCCGACGATGCTTTCCAACTGGCAGAAAGAATAAGAATGACTATAAGTAACGCCGCACTGAATGTTGATGGCAGGATCATTACCTACACGGTGAGTGCGGGCATTGAATCATCTCGCTCAGGTGACGACTCAATTGATGCACTTTTCAAGCGTGCAGATTCCAAACTCTACGGTGCGAAAGATAAGGGTCGTGATCGTGTTGAAAAATAAAACCATGCATCACTCGCTACTTGTCATGCTTATCTTGGCGGGCGTAAGCCTGGCCAATCCAAGTTACGCTGAACAACTGAAGGTATGCTACGACCAGTGGGCCCCGATGACGATATTTCCATCAGAACAGTCCGCCGAACGCGGTGTGATCATAGATATGCTCGATGAGATATACACCTCTCAGGGCTACGAACTGAAATATTACGAAGTGCCCCTCGCTAGAGGCTTGGACATGGTGGCAGACGGCGTGTGCGACATGTTGCCGGAATATATCGTTTCCGAGAGCGCGGAAAATGACTTCGTCTATGCAAGTGAAAAAACCTTTGCATACACAACCGCATTCGTTATCAGAAAAGATGACCCGTGGCGCTATAGCGGCATCGAATCACTTGAGGGCAAACTCGTAGCAACTGGGCCAGGCTGGGATTACAGCGCGGCGAGCCCTGATTACCAAACCTATATTGATGACCCGAAAAACGCTGGCCAGGTGGAAGTTATCGCAGGCTATGACGATGTGGTGGAACGCATCTTTCAGATGATCAGCGATAAGAGGATCGATTTATACGCCGATAACGAGCTCGTTCTACAGCATGCCCTAAATCGGACAAATCTGCATGACACCCTTAGGATTGTGCGTCCTGGCCTGGACAAAAAACTGGTTGAGATACCGATCTTTTCAAAAAAGATTCCGACAACCAAAAGACAAGAGCTGATTCGTATCTGGGATGAAGGTCGGTTATCCATGACGGGTGAAAAGGAAAAAAGACTCCTGCAAAAGTACCAGGTGACATTCGCGCAATAACCATCTTACCGGTATCCTGCCTGCCGATAAAACGGCTCGGATGATCAATGAAACGCTTTGTTCTGCTGGACACCACTCCCCTTCCCGACGGTGGCGCGCTTTGCCTTTTCGAATACGGTGAGGACTTCGTCATAAAGCTCGAGGGCGGCAAAGGTGGGCAATTAATGAATACCCGCACCCACGGCTCGGAGGATGCACTGGGCCGGATACCCTGCCAGCGAGTCGCTGCGAGGCCCAGACCTCGTGTGTTGATCGGCGGCCTGGGGATGGGCTTCACGCTGGCCGCAGCGCTTGAAAACCTGGGCGAAACTGCAGAGGTGGTCGTTGCGGAACTGCTACCGGGGGTGATCGAGTGGAACCGTGGTCCTCTGGGGGCAAAAGCAGGCAACCCGCTGCAGGATCCACGCACACAGGTGGTTAACCGGGATGTAGCAGAGCTACTGAAGGCGGAGCCCGGCGGGTTCGATGCGATCATGCTGGATATCGATAATGGCCCGGAGGGTCTGACTCAGTCAGCCAACAGCTGGCTTTACAGTGTTACAGGACTGGTCAGCTGTGGCCGCGCCCTGCGTCCCGGAGGCACCCTGGCTGTCTGGTCCGCCAGCGCCGACCAACGTTTTACCAGTGATTTACGCAAGGCCGGTTTCAATGCCGAGGAAGTGAAAGTCTATGCCCATGGTAATCGGGGTACACGGCATACCATCTGGATGGCACAACTGGCATCTGGCAAAAACTAGCCCGCCTCTTCCACCATAGTCCGCAACCTCAGCCTGGATAGCCTGGCGGCCATTCTTCGCACTTCGGAAGATCACCCCCGTAACTGAGCCAGGGTACTTCATGACTGGTCCAGATATGAGCTGAGGGCCCTATGCCAGGGTCCTCATCCAATGTTGCAACGCGCAGTACCATGTATGGCACACCTGCCTTTTCTGCAACCAACTGGGTGCCACAGTTGCTGCAAAAGTGCCGCACCTTGCCAGGGGAAGACTCATAGCGAGCCAGCATATCCTCACCTTTTATCCAACGAAAATGCTCTTTCTTGACACCACAGCCGGTATTGAACGCGGCCGCATGCGCCTTGCGACAGGTTTTACAGGAGCAATGGCGAATGGGGGTATCCAGGCTGTCTGCCTGGTAAATGATGGAGCCGCACAGACAACTGCCTTGCATGTCTCAGACCTCTATTGTTGTTCGAGGCCTGAGCATAGCAGTTGTTGATTGACCGTTGAGTGCTACGTAACCCGCTTAGATGATGCGAGAGTAGCGCTGGTTATTATCCTGAACCTGATACGCATCAAACACCATGCAAACCGAACGGACCAGCAATCTGCCTGCTGGAAGAATACGAATGCCGCGCTCGGTGAGTTGAATCAGACCGTCACGGCTCATCTGTTTGAGAACCGGCCAGCAGTCGGCGAAATAGTCTCGGAAGACGATATCAAAACGGCTTTCGACGTCAGCAAACTCAAGGGTGAAGTGGCAGATCAGCTGCCCTATGACCGCGCGGCGGATCCGATCATCTGCATGACATTGCAAGCCGCGACGCGTTGCCAGCTTGTTATTGTCGAGATTGTGCTGGTAGACCTTGATATCGCTACTGTTCTGACTGAACAGATCTCCGATCTGACTGATTGACGACACCCCGAGCCCGATCAGGTCGCAATGACCATGGGTAGTGTAACCCTGAAAGTTGCGTTGCAGCTCGCCGCTCTCCTGGGCTGTGCTGAGGCTGTCGTCGGGCAGTGCAAAATGATCCATACCGATGTAACGATATCCAGCGCTCACTAGCTGATTGATGGTGGTTTCCAGCATTGTAAGCTTGTCCTGCGGGCTCGGCAGATCCTCTGCCTCAATGCGCCGCTGAGGCAGGAACCGCTCTGGCAAGTGAGCGTAATTGAACACTGAAAGGCGGTCGGGTTTCATCGCGATGATCGCATCAACCGTTTTGGCAAAGCCCTGCGGTGTCTGCTTGGGCAGACCGTAAATAAGGTCAATATTGATTGAACGGAACTGCAGCGCCCTTGCGGCATCCATGACAGTCTGGGTCTGCTCGGGAGTCTGCAGGCGGTTCACGGCACGCTGCACGTCCAGATCGAGATCCTGCACCCCGTAACTGACTCGGTTGAAGCCAATCTCGCGTAACAGCCCCATAGTCGACCAGTCCGCCTCACGGGGATCGATCTCGATACTGTAGTCGCCCAGGTCGTCATCACGCAGATTGAAGTGCGCGCGCAGCTTGTCCATCAAGGCGCGCAACTGGTGATGCGACAGAAAGGTTGGAGTGCCGCCACCTAAATGCAGCTGCTGGACCTGTTGTTCGGCGCCCACATGCTGGCTGACAAGCTCAATTTCACGAAACAGACTCTGCAAGTAAGGCTCGGCACGGCTGCGGTCCTTGGTAATAACCTTGTTGCACGCGCAGTAATAGCAGATGTTGGCGCAGAACGGGATGTGTATGTAGAGCGATATCGGTCGCTGTTCCTTGCGGCTGACGTCTAGTGCGCCGGTAAGGTCCGATGGCTCGACGCCATCGTGAAACTGAACTGCCGTCGGATAGGATGTGTAACGCGGACCGGCGTGGTCGTAACGGCGAATCAGATCCGCGTTCCAGCAAACAGGGTTGAACATGGATAGACTCCGCAGATGTATCTTCAATGCTGTGCAGGCTAAACCCTGTTAACTCCGCTCACTTTGATGCAGGTCAATTGTTGCTCAACTCCGGTGCCAGGCGGTCGTTCCCGTTCAGCGGCCGATGTCATTGCAACGCTTCGGAACAGGGATGTCGGTGCCGGACATAACCGTAGTTAGGGGCAAAGATTAAACCCGCAACATAATGATCCTTTTCCTGAAACGACGGACGCGGTAACGTCTGGTTATACAAGGAAGTGCGATGCGGGGACTTTAGCCTTCCCAAATGCGCGGCTGGTGGGTATTACTGGTCGGGTGAACACCCTATAAAGAAATGATGAGGAAGAAACCATGTTGAAAGTCTTATTAGCTTCGACGGTCCTGACCATGAGCATGGCTGGTATGGCTCAAGCCGCCGGTGATGCCGCTGCCGGCGAAGCAAAATCAGCGGTATGCGCTGCATGTCATGGCAAGGATGGGATAGCGCTGGTACCGATCTACCCCAACCTGCGCAACCAGAACGCGGCTTATCTTGAGGGCGCATTGAAAGCCTACAGAGAGGGTCAGCGCACAGGCGGAAATGCTGCCATCATGAGCCCAATGGCCAAGAATCTGAGCGATCAGGATATCGCCGATCTCGCGGCCTATTACAGCTCTATGGAGTAAGCGGGCGGTACTCTTAGCAAGTCCTCAGGCTGTTGCTAGCGCAGTGGCCTGACGGCACTATCCCCCGGTGGCATTCATGAACCGGACAATCTGCACATCCCCATCTACCGTAAAATCGTGGTGAGCCGGCTTCCCCATTAATGACTTGCGCAAGGCTTCGAGCAAAGGCGCATCTGTGGTTGGATGACGACGCACCAAAGCGCGCAGATCCATGGAGTTCTCCTGCCCCAGGCACAACAACAATCGACCCTCGGCGGTCATGCGAACGCGATTACAGGTAGCGCAAAAATTGTTGGAATGCGGGGATATAAAACCAATACGCGTTTCCGGATGGCCTTCCACACGGACATAACGCGCCGGTCCACCGGAGTTTTCTGCACTGTCCATCAGGCGATAACGCTGACTGATAAGATCGCGTACCTCTTCGCTGGAGCAGAAGGTCTCGCCACGAGATCGGCCGACATCGCCCAGCGGCATCTCTTCAATGAAGGTTATGTCCAGGCCACGGGACACCGCATAATCCAAAAGCCCGGGAACCTCATCGAGATTACGGCCTTTCATCACCACCACATTTAGCTTGATGCGCTCAAACCCGGCAGTGCATGCGGCATCAATGCCATCCAACACCTGCTGCAGCTCGCCTGTGCGGGTAATGGTCTTGAATCTGACGGGGTCCAGACTGTCGAGACTGATATTCAGGCGTTTGACACCAGCCTCTGCCAGCGGCCGAGCAAATTTGACCAACTGTGATCCATTGGTGGTCATCACCAACTCTCTGAGACCAGGCAAGGCACTGATAGCAGAGCAAAGCTCGACGATGCCACGCCGCACCAAGGGCTCGCCGCCTGTCAGGCGAATCTTCTTCACCCCCTGGGCGACGAACAGCGCGACCAGGCGCTGCATTTCTTCAAGGCTTAGTACCTGCTGGCGAGGTAAAAATGTCATGTCCTCGGCCATGCAGTAGACACAGCGGAAGTCGCAGCGATCGGTCACTGACATACGCAGATAGTCTATGCGGCGGCCCAATCCATCCATCAACTGTGTGTCGGACATTGTTCTCTCTCTGCTGCGAAAATCCTGTTGCATCAATTCATTCCATGCAGTTTTTAGAGCATTAACTGTTAGGATTCGACCGGAGCAGATGCGCCTGGCGCAATTGATTTAAATTGTCTGCCTATCCGATCAATTGCGCGTACTGTATCACAGCCGTTGATTTCTGATTATTGCCACTTGCCCATTGCCAAGGTATCCAGATCGCGGGCATCAACCCACCGCGGCCCGGAGCGGGTGTCCTCTTTTTTCCAGAACGGAGCCCGGGTCTTCAGATAATCAATTATGAAGTGACTGGCTTCGAAGGCCGCCGCGCGGTGAGCCGAACTGACCCCCACAAACACGATGGGTTCACCTGGCTCCAGACGACCGACCCGATGCAATACTTCCAAGCTCAGCAGCGCCCAGCGTTGCCTGGCCTCATCGACAATCAGCTGCAGCGCTTTTTCCGTCATGCCGGGATAATGCTCGAGCAACATGCCGGCAACCTCTTCCCCCTCATTAAAGTCACGGACATAGCCAACAAAGCTCACCACGGCACCCACACCTGTCTGAGCTGCATGCAGGCGATTGAGCAACTCACCGGGATCGAAGGTGTCTGTCTGTACACGTATGCCCACATCAGCCCCCGGTGACTGGCGGGAAAAAGGCAATCTCGTCCCCGTCCGCCAGAGGCGCGTCAAGGCCGCACATTTCCTGATTACGGGCACACATCACCCGCTGCTCGCCGAGCACCTCCCAGGCAGCACCGCGCGCCAGCAGGCGGTCACGTAAATCGCCGACCGAGCTTAATCCTGAATCCCACGGGATCTCTTCGTAATCTGTATCGAGTAATTCGCGGTAACGTGCGAAAAGTTGCAAGGTGATCATTCCTGCCCTCCCGCTGACGTCTCAGCCAGGTAGTGGCCGCTCTTACCGCCCGTCTTTTCCAGCAGACGGGTCGACTCGATCACCATGGCCTTGTCGACAGCCTTGCACATGTCATACAGGGTCAATGCGGCAATGCTCGCTGCCGTGAGCGCTTCCATTTCCACCCCGGTCTGCCCGGCCAGCTTGCAACGCGCCTGGATCAATACAAGATCCGGTGCCTGCGCTGTCAGCTCCAAACGAATGCCGGTAAGGAGCAAGGGGTGACATAACGGAATCAGTTCATGGGTGCGCTTGGCGGCCATGATGCCTGCGATACGGGCCACAGCGAACACGTCCCCCTTGGGATGGCCACCGCTCTGGATCAATGCCAGGGTTTCGCTACGCATGCGCACGCGCGTCTCGGCCACTGCCTCGCGAAAGGTCGTGTGCTTGTCGGTAACGTCGACCATGTTCGCATGGCCCTGGGCATCGAGATGGGTCAGCATTGTGCGCTCCTGTGAATCCGGGTGCGCCTACTTTAACTCAGCTTGGATCTTGGGGCATTATCTCCAGAGGGGGATTGCAACGGCAAAGCTTGATGCGGCTGACCGTCGCGAACCTTACGCCAATGGCCCTTGATTCAGGCCGGAAAAACCCTGTCAGCAATGTCCAGCAGGTCTGGTCTGCCTTGAAATACCGGGGTTCAGCCCCACATAGTTAAAAGCTATCCGTGAGTTAGCTGAAATTTATTTTAGATATCCGGGCCAAGGGCCTATTATCATTTTTGTATTCATCACCAACCGATTAATCAACGAGGAGCTATCGATGTCCGTCATCAACACTCAGATCAAACCTTTCAAGGCCCAAGCGTTCAAGCAGGGCAAGTTCATCGAAGTTACCGAAGCTGACGTTCAGGGCAAGTGGGCGATATTTTTCTTCTATCCCGCCGACTTCACCTTTGTCTGCCCAACCGAGCTTGGTGACGTAGCCGACTATTATGACGAGCTGCAAAAGATGGGTGTTGAAGTGTACTCGGTTTCCACCGATACCCACTTTACCCACAAAGCATGGCACGACAGCTCCGAGACTATCGGCAAGATTCAGTACACCATGATTGGTGATCCAACCGGCGCAATCACTCGTAACTTCGACAACATGCGTGAAGATATGGGTCTGGCCGACCGTGGCACCTTCATTATCGACCCTGAAGGCATTATTCAGGCAGTTGAAGTGACTTCCGAAGGTATTGGCCGTAATGCTGAGGACCTGGTCCGTAAGGTCAAGGCTGCCCAATACATTGCTGCACACCCAGGTGAAGTCTGCCCAGCCAAATGGAAAGAAGGCGAAGCTACACTAGCTCCTTCCCTCGATCTGGTAGGCAAGATCTAAGTACTGCCATATAACCTGGCCCGCTACGGAGCATCGCTCCTGGTTGGCGGGCCGGGTTTTTTTTCGACTTGAATTTGTAATTACCGAGGACGGACACGCTTATGTTGGACGCCAATCTGAAGAAACAGCTGGACACGTACCTGCAGAATATCATCACCCCGATCGAGCTCAGCGTGTCCGTGGATGACAGCCCCAAGAGCCAGGAGCTCAACGAGCTGGCAACTGAAATTGCTGAAATGTCACCCCATATCAGCTTGAACTGGAACGATGCTCAACGCACTCCCAGCATGAGTATTGCCCAAACTGGTGTGCCACCGCGCATCAGCTTTGCCGGGCTGCCCATGGGTCACGAATTTACTTCGCTGGTACTGGCTCTGCTGCACAGCGGCGGCCACCCGTCCAAAACCGATCCGGCCCTGCTTGAGCAGATCCGTCATCTGGATGGTGAGTACCACTTTGAGACCTATATTTCACTTTCTTGCCAGAACTGCCCGGACGTAGTCCAGGCACTGAACCTGATGGCGACCGTCAATCCGAACATTACCCACGTGATGATCGATGGCGGGCTGTTCCAGGATGAAGTTGAAGAGCGTCAGATCATGTCTGTGCCTTCGGTTTATCTGAACGGTCAACTCTTCGGCCAGGGCCGCATGACGCTCCCCGAGATCATCAACAAGGTCGACGCCAACGCGAGCAAGCGCAAGGCAGCAGAATTGAGCAAGCAAGAACCCTATGAGGTTCTGATTGTGGGTGGCGGACCTGCCGGTGCAGCGGCGGCAATCTACGCTGCGCGTAAAGGCATCCGTACCGCGCTGGTTGCGGAGCGATTCGGCGGCCAGGTAATGGACACAATGGGTATTGAAAACTTCATTTCGGTGAATTACACCGAAGGGCCCAAGCTTGTCGCCAGTCTGGAAGAGCACGTCAAGGAATACGATGTAGATGTGTTCACCGAACAGCAGGCTATCAGCCTGACAGAAGGTGACTACGTCAAAATCGGCCTGGAAAATGGTGCAAGCCTCTCCGGCCGCTCGGTTATCCTGGCTACCGGCGCACGCTGGAGGGAAATGAATGTTCCTGGCGAGCAGGAATACCGCGGCAAAGGCGTAGCCTATTGCCCGCATTGCGATGGCCCCTTGTTCAAGGGTAAGCGTGTAGCAGTGATTGGCGGTGGCAACTCGGGTATTGAGGCGGCCATCGATCTGGCCGGCATCGTTGAGCACGTAACCGTACTGGAATTTGCCGACACATTGCGTGCTGATGAAGTGCTGCAGCGCAAGGCACGTTCAATGTCGAACATAGACATCATCAAGAGTGCGCAGACAACCGAAGTGCTCGGCGATGGCAAGAAAACAGTCGGTCTGAACTACACCGACCGCCAGACCCAGGAAAGCAAGCAGCTGGACGTTGCAGGCATATTTGTTCAGATTGGCCTGATCCCCAACACCGACTGGCTCAAAGGTGGTCCAGTGGCGTTGAGCAAGCACGGTGAAGTCGAGATCGACAGTCGTGGAACCACATCTCTGCCCAATGTCTTCGCTGCCGGTGACGTCACTACTGTCCCCTTCAAGCAGATCATCATTGCAATGGGTGCAGGGTCGACAGCAGCATTGGGTGCCTTCGATCATCTGATCCGCACACCGGCGCCGGCCAAGGCACAGGTCCAACAGAGTGAGCGACAGACTGAAACAGCCTGACAGGCCAGTCTGAAAATGAAAAAGCCATACCCGCAGGGGTATGGCTTTTTTGTGTCAGCGTAACGGTCAGACCTTGAAGCGATTAACCAACTCATTCATCGCAACAGCCAGTCTTGAGAGTTCGCGGCTGGAACTACTGGTTTGCTCCGCACCCGCAGCCGACTGAGTAGAGAGGTCGCGGATATTGACCAGGTTGCGGTCTACCTCCCGTGATACTTGTGCCTGTTCCTCGGCAGCACTGGCAATAACCATGTTGCGCTCGTTGATCTGGGAAATGGCCGCGGTAATTTGCTTGAGTGCCTCACCAGCGGCGTTGGCTTGCTCGAGGGTCGAGTTGGCCATGGTGCGACTGATTCCCATCGCCTCCACCGACTTCTCGGTACCCTGTTGCATGGTAGCGATCATTTCCTCGATTTCAGTGGTCGATTGCTGGGTACGGTGGGCCAAGGCGCGAACCTCATCCGCGACCACGGCGAAACCTCTGCCCTGCTCTCCAGCTCGCGCCGCTTCGATCGCCGCGTTCAATGCCAGCAGGTTGGTCTGTTCGGCAATAGCGCGAATAACATCCAGCACACGGCTGATATTCTGCGCCTTGTCGGCCAGCTCCTGCACCTCTGTAGAAGTCGACTCGATGGTTGAGGTCAGCTTATCGATGCTGGTAACTGTGCGGGCAACCTGCTGCTGACCCTCTGCTGCAGTAGTGCTGGTCGCTTTGGACTGTTCGGAGGTGGAAACCGCGTTACTGGCCACCTCATCCACCGCCGTGCTCATTTCGTTGACTGCGGTCGCTGCCTGCTGGATTTCATCGTTCTGGCGCTGCAGACCCCGTGTAGCATCCTCGGTCACCGCATTCAGCTCTTCGGCTGCCGATGCCAACTGTGTGGATGAGTTGCCGATACCCTGGATGGTTTCGCGCAGTTGCGCCTGCATGCCACTGAGTACGCGCAGCAGGCGAGCGGGTTCATCCTTTCCGGTGACAGTGAAAGTGCGAGTCAAATCCCCACCCGCAATCACTTCGCTGACCTCCACTGCCTGACGGATCGGCACAACAATACTGCTGGTCAGGATCCAGGCCAGTAATACAGTCAGCAATGCAGCAACAGCAATGAATATCACCACGGTCTGCCGCGCACTGGCGTAGCTGGTGCCAGACTCAGCCTGCGCCTGTGCAGCGCCCGCTTTCAAGGTAGATTCCAGATCTAGCAAGGTTCTGACCATGGCGTCGGCCATCGGACTCAGACGCGTATCGACTAACACGACCCCCTGTGCGACATCATCGGCCAGCGCAAGCACCGCCACCTGTTTTTGTGCGCCCATGAATTCTTCGCGCTGGGACAGGTACGCATCAAAGGCTCGTCGCTTGTCGGGGTCAGTCATCAACGCGGCGAACTCGGCCTCGGACGCTTTCATCTCACCTATCAGCTGGACGATACGGCTTTCCAATTGCTGACGGTCAGCGAGGTTATCTTCGAGCAACATACGCAGGGTAAAAACGCGGATACGCATGATGTCCTGGCTGAAGTCGGCGACCAGCTCGATACTTGGCATCCAGACTTCCTCGACCTCGCTCGCCTTTTCACGCATGTCGCTCATTTCACGCATTGCCAGCATGCCCAGAAGCAATACAAGAAGCGCTATCAAGGCAAAACCACCGGCAAGTCTGGCAGCAATCGAGAAGTTTCTAAGATTCATGCGAATTCATCCGTAATTATAGGAATATGCCCGAGGAGGGGCTAAAAGCTCTAACGGCTGGTGGCGAAAAATCTTGATCCAAAAATCAGAAATATTTGCTCATATTCCGATATTCGAATTGAGCCAAAGACGATCCAGCCCCGTCAGCCCCCATGATTCGGGCTCTTCTCGCCCGACAATGACATCCTGGCTGTCATCGGTATCCAGATCGAGTATTTCCGGAGTAATCCACCGTCGCTGAGGTACGCTGTAAAAGACCCGCAACCGGGGGCGCAACAGAGCACCGGCATTCTGCTCGATAACCACTGCAAGCCGATCAGAGGAAAGCCGCACAAGCGAGCCAATGGGATAGATACCCAGTGTTCTGACAAACAACTGAAAGAGTTTAGTGTCAAAATGACCTGGCCATTTGGCCATTCGGCTGAGCGCGATGGAGGGGTCATCGCCACTATGGTAGGGGCGGTTCGAGGTAATGGCATCGTATACATCGCAGATAGCTGCCATACGGGCCATGAGGCTGATCTCGTCGCCGGCAAGCTTGCCCGGATAACCGCTACCGTCCATCTTTTCATGGTGATGCAGGCAAGCGTCCATCACCTCAGGCGGCACATCAGCTAAGGCCCGTAAAAGCTTTTCTCCTGCCTGGGGATGTCCGCGCATGACGTCAAACTCGGTCTCTGTCAGCTTGCCTGGTTTGTTGAGTATGTGCTCAGGCATTTCCACCTTGCCCAGGTCGTGCAGCAAACCGGCCATACCTGCCATCTTGATTGTCTGCTCGTCACATCCATAGCTGCGCGACAAGGCCATCATCAACGCTGCCGCAGCGACGGAGTGCAAATAGGTATATTCGTCGCTGCGCTTTATCCGCACCAACCCAAGGAGCGCATGGGAATTGCGCATCAGGGAATCGGACATATCCGCAACCAGCGACTGCAATCCTTCGCTCTCGATAACCTTGCCCATGCGCGCATCGGCAAACATGCGAATGACATCACGCTTGCCTCGCGCTACCAGCTCCCGAGCCCGTTCAACCTCCTCTAACACGGAGTACGTCGGGCGGAGCTCGGGGGCAGGCGCCTCGTCGCTGACGGGCAAGTCTTCTGGTGGGCTGACCACAGGTTCGTTGATATCGGTGATCACGGCGACCGGCGTCCCGGCGACCGAGTTCACGGCGACCGGCTTCCCGGCGACCGGTTTCTCGGCAACTGAATCTAGACCGCGTTCGGTGTTAATGATGATTTCACGGATGCCGCTTTCGCGGATTTTGCGCAGGGTGGCTTCGTCAGCAATAAGAAACTGCCTGCTCCAGAATGGATGATCAATCCAGGAACCGCAAAACTGATGTACAAACATTCCAATTGCTGCCTGATTGGCAGCTATTTTTTTTAGCATGGGCAAAGCGGGTCTCCCCGGCAAAGAACACTTTTGCGCCGATCGGCGCGGGTACCCAAATAGGGTGGGTACCTAAAGACAATATATCAAAACGCCATCAAACAGTATCGCTATCGGGAGCATAATCTGCCCCGCTTTCCTCATTCAGGCTCTGCGGATCAAAGCGAGCCAGACACCCCCCTCCGATAACAGGGGGCGGCGCGGCAGCACCCCGCGCGAGTGGGTCAAACGCCTCGGACTCATCCTCATCTGCAATGGAGCGAGGCATCATCATGCTTTCGGTGCGCCGTTATCATTGAACTGTTTTACCGCGCGCAGGATATCCCGGCGGCTGATCTGTCCGACCAGCTTTCCGCCATCGACGACCGGAAAACGCCGGCGTCCGGATTGCACGAAGCGTTCTGCAACTGTAACGATGTCCGCGTCCACATCCACAGTATCTACCGAAAGCGACATCACATCGCTCACCTTGACCGCAGCCTCTTCAAAGTAGCTGCCGGTCAATGCGCCTTTGAGGCAATCACCTTCGGACAGGATACCGACAAGCTGCTTGCGTTCGTTGATCACCGGCGCGCCGGATATACGATGCTGCAGCAACTGGTCAATGGCCTTGGCCAGATCGGTCTCGGGAGTAAAACAAACGAGGTCCGCGGTCATGTATTGATGTACCTTGACGATCTTCAGCATAATTCCTCCTTGTTGTGCATCAGGCTCGACAACGCCATTCGCTGGATCTTTCCGTGCTAGCCAAATACTACGGTCTTGTTGTCATGCACCAGCACCCTATCCTCCAAGTGATAGCGCAAACCGCGGGAAAGCACCATTTTTTCCACATCTTTTCCTAACCGAACCATGTCATCCGCGTTATGCCGGTGGGTGATGCGCACCACATCCTGCTCAATGATCGGTCCTGCGTCGAGTTCATCGGTCACATAGTGACAGGTTGCGCCGATCAGTTTTACACCGCGCTGTGCCGCCTGATGATAAGGCCTGGCTCCGACAAACGATGGCAGAAAACTATGATGTATATTGATGACGCGGTTTGCATATTGCTGGCAAAGTTGTGGCGGAAGTATCTGCATGTAACGGGCGAGTACAATGCAATCGGCCTGCTGTTCCTCCACCAGAGCAGCAACCCGTTCAAAGGCAGGGGTCTTGTTCTGGCTATCGACCGGCACATGATGAAAAGGAATTCCATGCCATTCCACCATACTGCGTAAATCGTCGTGATTGGAAATAACGCTGGTAATGTCGCAGTCGAGTTCATCGCTGTGCCAGCGATGTAACAAATCCGCCAGACAGTGGGATTCACGACTGGCCATCAGCACAACTTTCTTGCGCACTCCGGAATCGCTAACGTGCCAGTCCATGGCAAACTCTTTGGCAATCGGAGCAAACGCGGTACGCAGACCATCAAGATCGAAAGGCAAAGAATCGGCCCTGATTTCATGCCGCATGAAAAACCAGCCGGACAGATTATCCGAATGATGGTTGGCTTCGGTAATCCAGCCGTTGTAAGCGGCCAGAACATTACTGACCTTTGCAACGATTCCGACCCGATCAGGACAGGCAATGACCAAACGATAAGTGCGCATAACCCAACTCCGACGGCGCGCCCAATGGCTCGCGATTAAAAGCGACTATTCTACCCGTTCCCCCGCAGAATAATAGCGGCGCAACATGTCCAAGTTACAATAACCGGCCTAACAGAAGTTTATATTTACGTAATATAAAGTGGCTTCTCTGGATGAGATGATTGTATAAATTACAAGGCTGGCCTATTATCCATCTGTTAAATTTTCAACCCAGACCGGAGATCATATTATGTCGGCTTTACAGGAATTTCGTAGTCTTCAGCAAACCATCCGTGAACTTACCGAGCGCATGAACTCCTTGTCCAACGACAAGAAGCTCAAGCAGGAAATCGAGTTTGAAGAAAAGTTGCGTACATTGATGGCTGAATATAACAAGTCATTGAAGGACGTGGTGGTTATTCTTGATCCGGACAGCAAGCTCGCCAGCGGCAAAACCAGCAAGGCTGGCGGCACCAAACGGGCACGCAAGGTCAAGCAGTACAAGAACCCGCACACAGGTGAAGTGATTGAAACCAAAGGCGGCAATCACAAGGTTCTGAAAGAGTGGAAAGAAAAGTACGGCGGTGACACTGTTGAGTCCTGGGTTACCATTCTGGGCTGATAGCCCGGAGAATCCCCACCAGGATTGTTCGATACGTAACGCGCATCAAACCGCGTGTCGTAAAAACCCCGCAGAGATGCGGGGTTTTTTGTGGTCTGTTCAATACGGAACCAGGCCCAACAGGCTTCCCTGATGCAGCGCATAGTCCCGCCAACGCTGTAAAAGCTGTGCTTCCGAGCCCTCACGCCCCATCAAAGCTTCGTCAATTGCCTGCATGAAATCAGGCAGTGTCAGTGAGGCACCGGGAGACTCGCCACCCAGGCGTGTACGACAGTAATCGTCCCATTGCCTTTGCTCATCAGGCCCAAGGCTTTCGGGAAAGTTGCGCGCGCGATAGCGAGGTAGCATATCGGCCAGACGCTGGTCGCGCAGGGGCCACTGAGTGGCGGCCAACATAGCGCCATCCGCCTCTCGAATCATTGCCAGCAGACGCCGGTCGGCATCGCTGATGAATCCATCATATAGCTGCGCCTCGGCATCATCGCTAACAGCACTGGCAGAGGACTGTGGCTGATACACCTCATGCAGTTTTTCCTGACCACTGCTTCGCCACTGGGCTAGACGCTCGGCGTTTTTCAATAGATTTGGCATGTCCAGGTCAAGCCTGTCGATATCCTGTTCACGCAATACCTTGAGGTCCGCCAGAAAGGGGCATTTGTTGATATGTACCAGCTTCAGCCCGGGGCGCGACTCGCCTTCGGCCAGATCTTCCCTGCGCTGATAGAGGCGCTCGCGTAGCTGGTCAGCGGGCAGATCAAGAAGCAGATCAGGATCACTTGCCAGGTCGTAAACGATCAATGCATTCTTGTTCTGAGGATGCCAGGCCAGCGGTAATATCAGCCCCAGGCCCTGCCTCTCACGCCCAAAACGACCTGAAACATGCACTAAAGGCCGCGTTTGTTGCAGGTCGACCAAAGCCGTTACCTGATGCTTGCTGCGCAGACCCAGCAGATAATCGAACAACCGCGGCTGCGCGGCCCGCAGTAATCTTGCCATCGCGATCGTTGCCCGCACATCAGCCAGCGCATCGTGGGCCTGACCGTGATCTATTCCATTAGCCTCAGTCAGCAGCTCCAGGCGCAGGCTGGTAAAGCCCTCCTGCTGTGGCCAGACAATGCCTTCCGGGCGTAAGGCATGTGCTGCTCGCAATGCATCCAGCAAATCCCAACGACTGTTGCCACCTTGCCACTCGCGCGCGTAGGGATCATGGAAATTGCGAAAGAGTGTAAAACGGGTCATTTCATCGTCATATCGCAGGTTGTTATAACCCACGCTGCAGGTGCCCGGTACCATCATCTGTTCATGCAGGAGGTGAATGAACTCGGGCTCGGGCAAACCCGCAAGGGCACGCTCGGGACCGATTCCGGTGATAAGGCAGGCCATGGGATGGGGGAGCACATCGGCAGTAAGGCGGCAGTCAATGCAGAGCGGCTCACCGATCTCGTTCAAGGCTTCATCGGTGCGCACACCGGCAACCTGGAGAGGTCGGTCTCGCCGGGGATCTATGCCTGTGGCTTCAAAGTCGTACCAATAGAATGTCTTGCTCATACCGCTGCCCCGTCTGTTTCAAAGGGGCAGCGTACCCCAATGCCTTGATTCAGGCATCCACAGGGTGCTGGAAGCGGAAATATCGTTCAAGCGAGCTGGCCAGACTGGCGAATGCCTTCTGGTTGTGTACTATGCTGAAACCGCTGTCATAGTGCCCCGGGGTATCATCCGGGCGGCACCAGTGGCTCATTGCGGTAAAGTCGAGAAGATCGGGCTTGCCATCAGCGCCCGGGAGCCTGAGCTGGAGCTCATAAAAACTACCCAGCATGATCGGCAGGTCGCTGATCAACATCATGCCCTCACGGGAGATATTGCCCAAAGAGCCCATGGGCCTGCCGGAATGGCGATTGAAGACCTGCAGATAACTGCCCAGGTGCTGCCGTTCAATGCAGCGCTGATCCTGTCTAGCGTTGGCGCCGGGCGCGGGGTACGCCATTATTAGCACCGCTCTCTTATCAATGCCTGCAGCTGCATTTTCTGTTCCTCGACACGCTGGGGACTTACTTCCACCTTTTTACCGGTGCTGTCCTCTTCATACCAGTAGATACGCTTGTCGTAACGTGCCAATTCGTTGTTCAGCCGGTCACAGTAGGCCTGTTGCCGAGCCCGCTGCTCAGCTTGCTGCTGTTGCTCGATAGCCCGCTCCTCGCCGCGCACCTCCTGCAACCGCTGCATGTTTGCCTCGCGCTCGCGAACCTGCTCATCGCGCTCTATTACCTGCGGCTTGACCTCCACCCGCTGGGCCCCCTGCTTGGGACGCTCACCGAAATGGACCCGGCCCTGGGCGTCAGTCCAGCGGTATATCTCAGCCTGCGCGGCCGTGGAAGCTAGCAAGAGTATGGCTACCAGGGTAAGAGTCCGCATATTTCATCCATGATCAGGGGAAGCGACGCCGTGGCCGCGGGAAATCAAGAATATCCCAGTTCCACAGGTGGGAAAACCGGTTGCAGGCGTCCGTCAATCAGGGTGTCAGTTTCAATTCGGCGTCGTAATGTCCCAGCAGACGCAGGGTTTCCAGCCGGGCGCCAGCGCGATAGCTGTACTCACTGTGCGGATAATGACGTTGAAGGTAGCGGTATATCTGCGCCGCATCCAGATACAGCGCCTGCCGCTCAAGGCACAAGCCGCGCAACAGGGAAACCTCTGGCTGGTCCTGATGGGGACGGAATCGGCTGCGGCGCTCAGCGCTGGAGAGATGAAGCATTACCGCGCCACAGTCATCCTGCTGGTAGGCACGATAGGCATTATCAATGTCTGCGTCGTGGCCCTGTGAGGCACAGCCAAACAGAGTCAAGGAAAGGACCATGGGTAGGAGAAGTTTCATATCTATGCCAATAAGTTCAGTTATTCCGCTATCGGCAAGGGAATGAATTACTTGACCCTGCGATGGGCCTGGAGAGAAAAAACCGAAACGGATCAAGCCGCAGCCTGGTGATCTCATCGCTCGCCATGTTGATCTGCATCACTGTCACCACCTGCTTATTTGATCTAGCCTTTAGTTAACGAATTTCCGCTACCGGATCTCCGAACAACAGAGGAGCAGATAGATGAACATCGGGCATATGTTGGTGGTAATAGATCCCACGAGCGAAAACAAACAACCAGACCTGGATCGGGCTGAAAAACTGGCTAGCCATTTTCCACGGGCACGGATCACCCTGTTTCTCTGTGACTACAATGCGGCACTGGACGGCGGGATCATGTTCGACACCCGCGGACTGGAGCAGGCGCGTGAATCGCTGCTCGGCCATCACGAAGAGCGTCTGGAGAAGCTCGCCCGCCCGCTGCGTCAGGCAGGCCATAGCGTGGATGTGCTGGCCGTATGGGGTAAGCGGCTGGACCGCCACATTTTACGCGCTGTTCAGGATCTCAAGCCGGATCTGGTGCTGAAAACCACGCACCATCACAACCCATTGAAGCGGCTCCTGCTGACCAATACCGACTGGCAACTGATTCGCCATTGCGAAGTCCCCCTTTGGCTGGTGAAGCGCTCCGAGGCACCCCTGGATAACATATGTGCCAGCGTCGATCCCTTGCACGAGGCCGACAAGCCTGCCGTACTGGACCTGAAACTCATAGCATCTGCTCGCTCCCTTTCAGAAAGCGTGAAAGGTCGGATGCATCTGGTTCACTGTTTCAACCCGCTGCCACGCACAATGGCCTTTGATGCTAGCATCGTGGTTGACTACGACTCTTATGCTGATGATGTGCGCAAGCGCCATGCCGAAGCCTTCGACCAACTCGCCGACAAAAATGACGTTGCCGAAACGTCGCGGCATTTGCTGTCAGGTTATCCCGAGGAAGCCATCCCCGAATTTGTCGAAAAACAGGGAATCAACCTGTTGATCATGGGCGCGGTCTCGCGCTCGCGGTTGGAGTCAGCGCTGATTGGGCACACTGCAGAACGGCTTCTCGACGATTGTCCCTGCGACGTCTTGATAGTCAAGCCGGAGGGTTTTGTTGACCCGAGCAAGCCTTCCGAATAATTGGATGATTGCCCTGGCCCACTCCGGGGCAATCAGAACAGTGCGGCAGATTCTTCGCCAAGTCTCTGAATCGCGGCCCAGTTACCCTCACGAATCAAGCTGCGCGGCGCCATCCAGGTGCCGCCGACACACAAGACATTGTTCAGCGCAAGATAGGCAGGCGCGCTATCAAGGGTGATACCGCCCGTCGGACAGAAACGCACATCGCCGAAAGGACCGGCAAAGGCCTCCAGCAGAGGCACTCCGCCGCTCGCCTGTGCTGGAAATAGCTTGAAGCGTCGATAACCCAACCGATAACCCGCGAGTACCTCGGAAGCTGTGGCCACGCCCGGTAGTAAAGGCACTGGACTGTCTACACCCAACTGCAGTAGTTCATCTGTGCAGCCTGGGGTGACGATAAACTGGGCCCCCGCATCCACTACCGCCTGAAACTGCATGGAGTCCATCACTGTGCCAGCCCCGACGCCTATCGCAGGCCGCTCAAGACGCAACAGTTCGATGGCCGAAAGTCCCAAGGGAGTTCTCAAGGTAATTTCGACGTTATTGATACCCCCAGCTGCAAGGGCATCGATCAGGGGCAGCACGTCATGCATGCTTTCGATTGTGATAACCGGCAACAAGCGCGAGTGCGCGAACAAGGCATCCAGGGTATGTGTGTTTTCGAGCAGGCTCATATGCTTCCCTTCAGCCGAATAGTCTCAAGAATCGCTGCTGTAAAAAATGTGTAGCGGCGGAGTGAGAAATGCCGCTACCGGCATCAGGTCACTGGGCGCCGAGAACGCTTTAAGAACCGTAGCGTATTTATCCTCGCCGGCGATTGCCAGTAGTTGCAAGCGCGCAGACCGCAGCACCGTTCCTGTCAGTGTAATACGTGGAGAACGATCCGGTGCGCACGTAGCAGCGCACAAGACCTCACCATCGGAGCGCAGGAACGTTGCAAGATTATCCTGCTTCGGAAATAAAGAAGCACAATGCCCGTCGCTACCCATGCCCAGCACCACAACATCCAGCGGAAGCCAGGCAGCAATAGCCTGCTCGACATGCAATGCATCCCGTTCTGGCGAGTCGCCCTCAAACAAGGGTAACCATGTGGCTTCGCGCAAAGCGCGGGGCAAGCATCGTTGCAGCATCCCTGCGTTACTGGCCAGGTCGCTATCAGGCACCCAACGTTCGTCCACCAGCGTAATGGCTATCCGGGCCCAATCAACGGGCTGCTCGTCCAGACAGCGCAAAAAAGCCTCCGGACTGCGTCCTCCTGATACAGCCAGACGCGCTGTGCCGCGCTGACGAATCGCATCGCTTAAAGCGTCTGCAACACGATGAGCGAGCATCACAGCCAGGTCTTGCGGACTATTGGCGATAGTCAGGCCAAGCCCTCGCTCGTCACTGAGCTTCTGCAAATTCAACGTTCAGGCACTCCGTCAGCTTCACTAAGGCTCGCAGTAAAACAACTTCCTCCCTGCTCAGCCGGGCTCGCAGCACCTCGCATGAAGGCAAAGAGCTCCCGACCCCATCCACGTCGTACCGGCTCATCATGCACTGCCGGTTCACGGGCCAGCCATGCGCTGGGCGCAACTGCAACCTCGAGACGACCGAGGTCCGCATCAAGGCTAACAATGTCACCATCACGCAGCCGCGCCAAGGGTCCGCCTGCTGCCGCTTCGGGACATACGTGGATAGCTGCGGGCACCTTGCCGGACGCTCCCGACATACGCCCATCGGTCACCAACGCCACCTTGAAACCACGGTCCTGAAGCACGCCAAGATAGGGGGTCAGTTTGTGTAACTCCGGCATTCCATTGGCAGCCGGCCCCTGAAATCGCACCACTGCCACCACGTCCCTCTCCATCTCACCGGCTTCGAACGCCTCCATCAAGGCCTCCTGGCTATGAAATATCCGGCAGGGAGCACTTACCTTGCGGTGTTCCGGCGCTACCGCTGAGACCTTTATAACCCCGCGACCCAGACCACCGTCGATCAACCGCAACCCACCATCGACAAGAAACGGCTCGGAAGCACCCCTTAGAATCTCGGTATCCAGGCTATCCGTGGGCCCCTCCCGCCATACCAGCTGGCCATGTTCGAGTAACGGCTCACGGGTATAAAGCTGCAAGCCGTGTCCGGCGACGGTCTCGACGTCACCATGGAGCAGGCCCGCATCCAGCAGTTGGCCGAACAAAAAAGCGGTGCCTCCAGCAGCCTGAAACTGGTTGATGTCCGCCTTGCCGTTGGGATAGATGCGCGCCAGTGTCGGCACAATCTCGGATAGAGCTGACATATCTTCCCAGCGCAATTGCAGGCCAGCGCACTGTCCAATAGCCACCAGATGCAGCGTCAGATTGGTTGAACCGCCCGTCGCCAGCAGCAGAACCAGCGCATTGATCAATGCTTTTTCGTCCAGAATCGACGCCAGACCACCCTGCCCTTCGCGGGCAAGTTTCGCTGCACGCTCTGCTGCATGCACTGTCAGAGCATCACGCAGCGGCGTACCAGGATGCACAAAGGAAGCCCCAGGCAACTGCAACCCCATGGCCTCCAGTAAAATCTGATTGGTATTGGCCGTTCCATAGAAAGTGCAGGTACCCGGTCCATGGTAGGAGCCACTTTCAACTTCCAGAAGCTCCTCGCGAGTTGCCTTGCCCTCGGCAAATTTCTGACGTACGGCCGCTTTTTCTGAATTGGGAATACCCGACGTCATAGGTCCTGCGGGCACGAACACCACAGGTAGATGACCGAAGCGCAGCGCGCCCATCAACAAGCCCGGTACAATCTTGTCGCACACACCCAGGCACAGGGCTGCATCAAACATATTGTGTGATAAAGCAATGGCCGTACCCATTGCAATCACGTCCCGACTGGCCAGCGACAGCTCCATGCCCGGCTCACCCTGGGTCACACCATCACACATTGCCGGCACTCCCCCGGCCACCTGACCCGTGGCCCCGTAGGCACGCAATGCCTGGCGGATCTGCTCAGGGAATCTTTCGTAAGGTTGGTGGGCTGAAAGCATATCGTTGTAAGCGGTCACAACCGCCACATTGACCTCATCCATCAGGCGCAGCCGGTCCTTGTCGGTTGGACCGCAGGCTGCCATACCGTGAGCGAGGTTGCCGCAGGATAATTTACGCCGACCACGCGGTAACGCCGCAGCTTCTGCCATCTGTCTTAGATAAGCCTGGCGAGTAGATTGGCTGCGCTGACCCAGCCGTTCTGTCACTTCAAGCACGCGCGGGTGCATCACATCTCCTTCAATCGAGCATTGCAGAGCCGCAGGACAGCGACTTCAGCCTGTCATGGTAACTGCATATGTTCTATTGTAGTGCCCTGATAGTGACCATAGACCACCGTTTTGAATAGGGAAATACCATGACCCTGCGTCGCACCAAGATCGTCGCCACCCTGGGCCCCGCCAGCAGCAGCCGCGAATGTATCGCAGCGCTCATAGATGCGGGCATGAACGTGGCCCGCATGAACTTCTCCCACGGAACCGCGGACGAGCATCGTCAGCGTGCCCGACTGGTCCGGGAAGTCGCCCGGGAAAAGGATGTTCATGTTGCGCTGCTAGGCGATCTGCAGGGTCCCAAGATACGGATTGCACGCTTTACCGATGGCAAGATTGCCCTTGAAGCAGGAGACCATTTCCGGCTCTCGATCAGCCACCCCCTGGACGAAGGCGATGCGGATGTAGTCGGCATCGATTACCCGGACCTGATCAAGGATTGTCGCGCTGGCGACGAACTTCTGCTTGATGATGGGCGCGTTGTGCTGCGTGTGGACAGCGTTGGCAAGGATGAAGTGCGCTGCACCGTCACCGTTGGCGGGCCTCTTTCCAATCATAAGGGCATCAACCGTCGAGGCGGTGGCTTGTCTGCGGCAGCACTCACTGACAAGGACCGGATAGACATCACCCTCGCCGCCGAACTGGAAATGGAATATGTCGCCGTCTCATTTCCCCGTGATGCAGCCGACATGCATCTTGCCCGCAAACTGCTCAAGGATTCCGAATCCCAGGCCTGGCTGATAGCCAAGATCGAACGGGCCGAAGCCGTTGCCGATGAAGCGGCCCTGGATGGCCTGATCACCGCCAGCGACGCCGTCATGGTAGCCCGGGGTGATCTTGGCGTGGAGATAGGCGATGCCGAGCTGGTGGGTATTCAGAAGCTTATCATCAGCCGCGCTCGCAAGCAGAACAAGGCTGTGATTACCGCTACCCAGATGATGGAATCGATGATCAGCAGCCCGATGCCTACCCGCGCAGAGGTATCTGACGTTGCCAATGCGGCGCTCGACTATACCGACGCGGTGATGCTCTCGGCCGAAACCGCTGCCGGCGCCTACCCCGTAGAGGCCGTAAAAGCGATGGACCGCATCTGCCTGGGTGCAGAAAGGCAAACTATCAGCAAGCAATCAGGACATCGCATCGGCCAGGAGTTCGAACGCTGCGACGAGACTATTGCCCTCGCCGCTATGTACGCCGGCAATCATTTCCCCGGCGTAACCGCGGTGATTACGCTGACCGAAAGCGGTTACACGCCGTTGATCATGTCCCGCATCCGCTCGCATCTGCCCATTTTCGCACTCTCACCCAATTCCGACACGCTTGGACGAGTGGCCATGCTGCGCGGCGTTCAGGGTATTACCTTCAACCCCGCCGACATGCCATTCAGCGAAGTCAATGAGCGCGCCGTCAGCCGGCTACTGGATCTCGGCCACGTCGCCCCCGGCGACTGGGTCATACTTACCAAAGGTGACGCCTACAACTCCCGCGGCGGCACCAACTCGATGAAACTGTTAAAAGTAGGCGAGCAGCTCGTGTAAGCAAAGAATCGTTCAGGGAAGGATTCACGGCGGCTTTCGGAATCCCGACAGGCTAGTAGCTCGATTATTCCGAGCATCCCGCAGATGGTTCTGAACGCTAGAGCAAGGCATCCCCATGCCGTGAGTCCACGCCGACACGCCGTAAATACATCCCTGTAGGCTCGACGATGGCATCCCTGCCATCGACGGTCGGCTTAGTCCTCTCGGCCTGCGTCTGCTACCAGCTACTCAGTTGCCAGCGAGAAAACCCTCAACAAGATCATTAGAGGGGTGTTGCTTTTGACCTTGGACAGCAAACCACGCATCGCGCCGATGCCACTTGAGCGCACAGCCTGGCGGGGTGGAGAAAGTGTCTAAAACAGGGACGTTTTAGCCAAGCCTCCAGGGACGGATCTACGGCGGCTTTCGGAACCCTGCCAGGCTGGGAGCGATAACCTACGGACGCATCCCGAACCAATCATCCACAAAAAAGCCCCGATTCCAATCCAGAACCGGGGCCTTTCAAACAATCAGCAACTGCAGTATCAGATCTCAACCGCCAAGCTATCCGCAATCTTCTTCTGCCAGATAGCCGGCCCGGTGATATGCACGGACTCGCCTTTGGTATCGACCGCCACGGTCACCGGCATATCCTTGACCTCGAACTCGTAAATAGCCTCCATGCCCATCTCAGGGAAAGCCAGCACCTCCGCCTTTTTGATTGCCTGGGCAACCAGATAAGCCGCACCGCCAACTGCCATGAGGTAAACCGCCTTGTAGTCCTTGATCGCCTCAATCGCAATCGGTCCGCGCTCTGACTTGCCGATCATACCCAGCAGGCCGGTCTGATCCAGAATCTGGCGGGTAAACTTGTCCATACGGGTCGCCGTTGTAGGGCCAGCTGGACCAACTACCTCCTCGCGGACCGGATCTACTGGCCCAACGTAGTAAATGAAGCGTCCCTTCAGATCGACCGGCAGCTCCTCACCGTTATTCAGCATCTCAACCATACGCTTGTGCGCCGCATCACGGCCGGTCAACATCTTGCCGGAGAGCAGAACCGTCTCACCCGTCTTCCACTCCAGCACATCGGCAGGCGTCAACGTATCCAGATTGACCCGACGCACTCCGGTGCCGACTTCCCAGGTGATATCAGGATAGGCATCCATCGGCGGCGCCTCGAGTACCGCAGGACCGGTTCCGTCGAGCACGAAGTGCGCATGACGGGTAGCAGCGCAGTTGGGGATCATACAGACCGGCAGGCTGGCCGCGTGGGTCGGGTAATCCTTGATCTTGATGTCCAGGACTGTAGTCAGCCCCCCCAGACCCTGGGCACCTATGCCCAACGCATTGACCTTGTCCATTATTTCCAGACGCAGCTCTTCAACCCGGTTCTGGGGACCGCGCTTGCGTAGTTCGTGGATATCAATGGAATCCATCAGGGACTCCTTGGCCAGCACCGCGGCTTTCTCGGCAGTGCCACCAATGCCGATACCCAGCATACCGGGTGGGCACCAGCCCGCACCCATTGTCGGAACGGTCTTGACGACCCAGTCAACGATGGAGTCGGAAGGATTGAGCATGACCATTTTGGACTTGTTCTCAGAACCGCCGCCCTTGGCCGCCACATGAAACTCCACGGTATCGCCCGGGACCATCTGGTAATGAATGACCGCCGGCGTATTGTCCTTGGTATTGGTGCGCTTACCAGCCGGATCAGCCAGAATCGACGCACGCAGTACGTTTTCTGGCAAATTGTAGGCGCGGCGTACGCCCTCATTGATCATATCGTCCAGCCCCATGGTGGCGTCATCCCAGCGCACATTCATGCCAACCTTGACGAACACGGTGACAATACCAGTGTCCTGACAGATAGGACGGTGACCGGTGGCACACATCCGTGAGTTGATCAAAATCTGCGCCATGGCATCACGGGCGGCAGGAGACTCCTCCCTGAGGTAAGCCTCATGCACGGCCTGTATAAAATCTACCGGGTGATAATAGGAGATGTACTGCAGCGCATCAGCTACGCTCTGGATCAGGTCATTCTGCTTGATTGCGGCCATGCTGGAGTGGCTCCTCTTCTGGGCGAAGGGCAGTGCGCCAACATCATGTGAAGCATGATGCACAGAGACGTCGCTGCCAATTTCACGGATAAGCGCCGGAGAGTCCGATAAACGGGCAGATCCTGGCTCTTGTGACTAATCAGATGGCGAATTATAACCGAGCAAGAACCAAGGCGTAATCTCCCGTGAACGGCAATGCCCATAATCGGTCTGTTCAAAGGACAAAAGCAGGTTTACAGTGGTGTTTAGCATCAAAGTGCCATCATGCTAAAGACAATAAATAAGGAATAGTATCTAGGACATGGAAAACACTGTCGCCAAATTCCAGGCCCTGCGTCTACAGCGGTTTTATCTCGCACAACTCAACTACGCAATCACCTACGTGGTCATTGGCGCGGCGTGGCTTGCTGGCCAGTACAACGCCAGCGCAACGATGGCAGCCAGTCATGTGCTGCTTGGCGTGGGTCTGCAAGGGGCTCTGTTTGGCATCTTCAAAAGCGGCTTCAATTTGCGATTCAAGGATCCGAGCCTGACCAGTCCGCAGATCGTGATCGCCATGCTGCTGCTCACCTACCTGCTTGGATTCAGCGGAGAGTTTCGCGGCAGCCTGATCATGGTCTATCCGATCATATTGATGTTCGGCGTATTCCAGCTTTCACGTCGGGCCTTTCTGAGTCACGCCGGACTAGCTCTGATACTTTACGGGCTGCTGATCCTGTTCAACATATTCCACGACACGAGCACAGAAGCGCTATCGGCTCACTTGCTTGAATGGTTCGTGCTCGCCTGTTTCATGGGTTGGCTCAGCTTTTTCTGTAGCTATATTCGCGAATTGCGCGAACGACTACAGCGCCGGCACAACGTCTTGAAGACGCATCAAACCACATTGCGCGGCATGATGGGCCAGCTACAAAGTCTTGCCGATACAGACAGTCTGACCGGTCTGGTCAATCGTCGATATTTCCTCAGTGAAGCGGAGCGACGTATCACTCTGTTGACTCCGGGTCAGCATCTGGGCATTGCCCTCATTGATCTGGACAATTTCAAAAAAATCAACGATCTGAACGGACATGCGGCTGGCGATGAGGTACTCCAGGGATTCGCCCGGGTAGCCTTGAATAATCTGCGCGATGAAGACATGGTTGCCCGCTTCGGCGGCGAGGAGTTTGTCCTTTTGCTCGACAATTCCGATCTGGCCGCTTTGCACCAATGCGTCGAGCGCATACGCATCTGCTTCGCGCAAACCTGCTTCAAAAGTACCGGCAATGAGGTTTACTGTACCTTATCAGCAGGCCTGAACCTGCTGGGCCCGGGGGACAGCCTGGAGAAAGTACTGAACCAGGCTGACCTGGCCCTTTATCGGGCCAAGCACAACGGACGCGATCGCTGCGAGGTATATGACGAGGCTTATGCCTGAGATACGAGTTGGAGAGGTCTGCATACAGGCTGAGGTCGGCGACAATATGCTCGACACCTTGTTGGCGGCGGGTCAACGGGTGCCATGGTCCTGCCGTGCCGGACAGTGCCAGACGTGCCTGGTGCAGGCGCTGGATGGTCCGGTGCCGGCGCAAGCGATCACCGGACTGGCTCCGGAACAGCGCCAGGCAGGCTGGCTATTGGCCTGTCAGTGCCCGCTGGCAGGGGATATGCGCCTCAAGCTGCATGATCCAGCCCATGACGGCCTCGGTGCCCGGATTGTAGATATGCAGGTCACCGGTAAGAACGTACTGCTATTACAACTCAAACCGGATCGTCCGATACGCTTTCAGCCAGGCCAACACATGGTGGTCTGGCTGGACTCCGAGCTCGGCCGCCCCTACTCCATTGCCAGCCAGGCAAGCGATACCGACCTGAGGTTCCATCTGAGAATTCATGCAGGTGGCGCGTTCTCGGAAAAGATTCAGACAATGGAGCCAGGGCACCGGGTATACCTGGGGGCCCCCGGCGGCCATTTCCACTACGATCCCGACTGGCAGGACAAGCCGTTACTCCTGCTGGCTGCAGGCACTGGTCTGGCGCCGCTGCAGGCCATAGCACGGCACGCCCTGGCATCCGGACACCAGGCCCGGATTGAGCTGCGCCACTGGTATGACGGCGACGAATGCTACCTGGATCAGGAGCTGCGGGATCTGGCTGCTGCGCATGCAACGCTGATCCTGCACCTGCGACCCAGGGCCGAACTGGCGGCGGATTTGACACAACTGCGACTTGCCTCACGATCCACACTGGCGCTAGTCTGCGGTCCACCCGCATTTGTCGAACAGATTCGCAAACCGCTGTTTATGGCTGGCCTGCCAGGCCGGCAGATTATCGACGAAGCCTTTCTTAGTCGCCAGGCATGACAGTCCTGGCGGCATAGCACGCCAGGAGCCTGAAATGAGCGAACATCTGTTAATCGACCGTAGTGAAGCCGTATTGACGTTGAGCATGCATCGGCCTGACAAGAAGAACGCTCTGACACGCGATATGTATAGCGCGATGGCTGAAGCGATCAACGCCGCGCAGTCCGACGACAGCCTGCGCGCGGTGATTATCCAGGGTGATGAAAACTGCTTTACCAGCGGAAACGATGTTGCCGACTTTATCAACGTACCTCCAGCCGGCCCCAACAGCCCCGTGTACGAATTTCTAAAGGCCATCTGTCACGCGCCCAAGCCTCTGATTGCGGCCGTCAATGGACCGGCCGTTGGAGTGGGCACAACGATGCTGCTGCATTGCGATCTTGTCTATGTTTCTGAAGATGCGAAATTGAAGATGCCCTTCGTCAACCTCGGCCTGTGCCCCGAGGCTGGCTCCAGCTTCCTGTTGCCGCGCTTGCTAGGTCACCTGCGTGCTGCTGAGTTGCTGCTGCTAGGTGAGACCATAAGTGGTCAACGCGCCGCAGATATAGGCCTGGCCAATCACGCCCTACCCTCCGGCTCGCCGGTTCACGAAGCTGCGCGCGCTGCAGCATTGCGTATTGCCCAACTGCCTCCAAGCTCCATCAGGCTGAGCAAGCAACTCTTGAAACAGGGCGTAACGCAAGTGGCAGAGGAAGTAATGGACCGTGAGGGAGATTATTTCGCCGAACTGCTCAAGGGCCCCGAGGCAAAAGAGGCACTGAGCGCGTTCATTCAGAAGCGCAAGCCCGTATTTGCCTGAACTCGCACTTTTAACCGCGAGCCATGGGCGTTCCTGCAAAAACCGATGTAGGCCGGGCCGTCATTAACGCTTGATATTGAACCACATGGTTACCCAGCGATTGATCTGCCCCCAGACCCGAATCTTCAATCGGTGACTCAAGGGCAGATCATGCCATGCCTCCAGCGTCCACTCGTGACTGTCGGAGAAATCCTTCTCGAAAGTGTTCTGCACCTGTGCACTCAGGTGCTGATCGCGGGCGTGAAGATTAGCCTCCAGATTCCAATGAAGAGACCAGTGGTCGAAATTGCATGAGCCTAGAGACACCCAATCATCAACCAGCGCCGACTTTAGATGCAGGAAGCGCGGCTTGTATTCGAAGATACGAATTCCGGCCCTTAGCAGTCGACTGTAATAGCGCTGCCCGGCATAACGCACCGGTGGGTGGTCCATAATCTGACCGCACAGCAGCAAACGTACATCCACCCCACGCAGCGCAGCCTTCTGCAATGCTCTGCGCACTCTCCAGGCGGGCAAAAAATAAGGTGTCGCCAGCCAGACCCGCTTCTCGGCCTTGCGCACACTCTCCAGCAGTGCTTGAAGTACCTCGTTATTGAGGCGTGAGTCGAGATGGGCAACACGGGCCCAGCCGTGGTTCCCCGGTGGCGCTGGCGGCCGTTTGTCCCGGCTATTAACCAGCCTCGAAGCGGTTATGCGCGGGCCATCAACTTGCTGCCAAGCGCGCTCGAACAGCGCGCGCCAATCCGCCACTACCGGTCCCGTTATCGCCAGCATCTGATCATGCCAGCACGTGCGGCCGTGCACACTGGGCAGGCAGAACTCGTCCGACAGCCCGAATCCACCAACCATCGCCAGTTGATTATCGAACACCAGAATCTTTCGATGGTCACGATGCAGGTTACCCAACCCACGCTTCCAGCGCAGAGGATTATAGATCCGCAGTTCTACCCCGCCGTCACGTAACGCGTTGCGTTCGACTTCGGAGAACTCACTGCTGCCCAGATCATCGAACAGACAACGCACGCTGACGCCCCGTCGCACAGCTGCCAGCAGCGCCTTTATGGTTGTCGCTGTCGCTTCTCCCGACTCTACAAGGTACAGCTCTATGTCGATGGTCTTGTTGGACTGCTCTATAGCCTCAAGTATTTTCGGGAAAAAGTTCTCCCCATCTACCGCCAGCTCGAACTGGTTGTCTTGTCGCCAGGGGTAGATGGGTGCAGTCATGTCCCGCCTCTTGTCAGGGAATTCGGTAATCGTCCTGGTCCAGCAGGTCAAGCCCACACTGCAGCTGGCTGATCCAGTCAAGAAAGGCCGCAATCATAACAGGGCCTACGAATGGCCGGCCGTGCTGGGGCACTATCATGGCGGGCTTGAGCGTACGAACCATGTTAGCCCAGAGGCGACAGGCTTTATTGCCCGCCATATAGCGCCGATGAAAGCCCTCCATGGTGGTTAAATGGACACTGAAATCCTCCACTGGTTCGGCGTCATCCACCATTGAAGCGCCCATATCACCGGAAAAGAGAATCCCGCTGATAGGATCAAAGAACTGCAGATTGCCCACCGAGTGCAGAAAATGTGCAGGCAATGCCTTGATAACCGTCTGCCCCAGGGGAATGTTCTGGCCCCTGTCAGGTACGGCGATCATCCGCTCGGTGGTGCTTGTGCCCTCGTTACGCGTCAGAAAACCCGCAGATAGGTGAGGTAGAAAACGGGCCCAGAGCTTGGAACAGACCACACGGCAACGTGTATGCAGAAACCATTTATCCAAAGACGCGATGATGTCGGGGTCCTGGTGGGAGGCAAACACATAGGTCAGATCACGCAGGGGAATATGCCGACTCACGGCCATGGACAGGGGCATGTAGGTCAGATCACCACCTGGGTCGAGCAACGCGTGCTCATCGTGATCGATGATCAGAAACTGGTTGGACTGTACGCCGTCGCCGGTCACCAGTTGATCAAAGCACAGTACCTTGTGTGGGCCATTATCAAATAGCACCCTGGCTGAACTGTTCATGTCTTGTACCTTAGAGCTGAGAAAGTGCCGCCTTTATAAATGAGGCAGTGCAACAGGGTACTGACCTGCATCAATCGGTCGAAACGCTGTCATCCAATCGCAACAAGGCATTCACATCTCTGACACGCCATTGCCATAGCCTCGATCTGGAAACAACCAGAGGCTGTCCCGACGGAGGTGCCTGATGTCCAATACCGCGTACGCCAACGAAGTATCCCCTGCACAACACCTGAGTGTTGAGCTGGTGCAGGATCCGAAAATGCTCCAAGCCGCGCAAGCGCTTCGCTACCAGGTTTTCAGCGAAGAATGCGGGGCAACCCTGGCAGATGCCGGTAGCCGCCTGGATCAGGATGCATTTGATCTGCACTGTGAACACCTGGTCGTTCGTGACCTGCACAGCGGTGAAGTGGTCGCCACTACCCGGTTACTGGACAGCAAGGGTGCGCAAAAAGCGGGTGGCTTTTATAGCGAGAGCGAGTTCCAACTCGTTGGCTTGCCACAACTACGTGGGGGCGTTCTGGAGATCGGCCGCACCTGTGTGCACGCACGCTACCGTAACGGTGCAACCATTTCAGTACTGTGGTCAGGCCTGGCGCAAATAATGAACGAACGTCGCTATGAATACCTTATGGGTTGCGCCAGCGTGAGCATGGCCGACGGAGGTATTCAGGCACAAGCTGTCATGCAGCGGCTCAGGGGTCGCTATCTTTGCCGCCAGTGGTTGAATGCGATCCCGCGTTTACCCCTGCCAGAAATGGACTTGCCGGAGAACGTGACAGCTCAGATGCCACCCCTGCTCAAGGCCTACATGCGGCTCGGGGCAAAAATCTGTGGCGAGCCCTGCTGGGATCCCGAATTCAACGTAGCTGATGTGTTTATTTTGCTGCGGCGCGAGCAGTTATGCCCTCGCTATGCACGGCACTTCAAGGCGGAAGAACAGGCGGGAATCAGTCGATGACGGGACCGATGAGCGTTCTGCGTCGGCTATGGCGTATTCCGCTGGTGAGTGTCTGGCTTCTGCTAGGATTGTTACTGGCTGCCTGCGTTGCGCTCGGCGACAGATTTGCCAGCAAGCTGACCCGGCATTATCGCAACAGGCTTGCCAGCTTGTGGATGCGGGGCCTGATTGGGCTTTTGCCGCTGCGCATACACCGTCATGGCATGCCCTCGAAAGAGACCGCACTACTGGTCAGCAATCACGTTTCCTGGCTGGATATTGTCGCCATCGGCGCGCAGTCACCGGTGCACTTTCTTTCCAAGGCAGAGGTTCGTCACTGGCCTGTTATCGGCTGGCTGGCCAACGCTGCTGGCACTCAATTTATTCAGCGCGGCCAGGCTGGCGGCCAGACGCTGCATGCACAGTTGCGTGACGCCTTACAACAGGGCGATAGTCTGGTCATCTTTGCCGAAGGCACCACTACTGCGGGTGACCGGGTGAGAGCTTTCCACGGGCGGCTGATGAGCTGTGCTATTGAGTCGCAAACACCGGTTCAGCCCGTGGCGATTGCCTACCGTCGCGAAGGACAACGGGACCTGATGGCTCCTTTCATCGACGATGATGAATTCTCGCGGCATCTGCTGCGCTTGTTGGGCAGTGCGCCGATCGACGTAGAGCTGCATTTTCTGCCGATAGTGCACTGCCAGACCCATAATCGCAATCAACTGGCTCGCACGGTCCAGGGCGCTGTGGTTCAGGCCTTGGGGCTAGTCGAAACAGGTAACGCTGCCGCTTCACCGGTGGTCAGAGCCTGCGAGTCTGCGAAGGCGATAACCTGCGGCATGAACGCAAGAAAGTCCGCTTCAAATCCCGCATAGTCACGCTCCAGCTCATCGGCCGATCCAGGTAGCGTATTGGTCCTGCGCAAACGCAGGGAAATATTGTCCAGCGCCCTGTGCAATGACCCGATTCGGGCATAGCTGCTCAACCAGTCCTGCTCAGCCATACGCTCTATGACAGGCCAGGCATTGGCAGGTATCACGTCGCGCTGGGCCAGCAGGTGGGAATACATTTGCCGGGTGAAATCGCCAATTGATTGATCGGCGAAGCGATCCCAGTGCCGGGCCAGCAGATGATCATAGAACATATCGATCATGATGCCAGCGTACCGCCGGCGTTCGGGGGTAACCCTGGCTCTACTGGCGGCTACCACCTCATGGGCATCGGTAAAGCTGTCGATGCGCCGATGCAGCCATATTCCATGACGTACCCCGTCGGGCAACTCGAGTTTGTCTACCGGGCCGCGCACAAAATCGCCAAGCAGGCTGCCCAGGGCCTGTTCGGGATCCTGCGGCCCGAGAAACAGATGGGCCAGATAATTCATCAGGAACGGGCTAGCTGTTGCTGGAGGTTGGCTATCTGTTCCTTGAGCGTCACGATGGAGCGATTGATTTGCCTGCGGAAGGCATCAATCGACTGCAACGCCTCCTGGTTGTAATTCTGCCTCTCTTCCATTTCAGTGCGCAGCACCAGCAGTTCTCGCTCAATGTTCGCTCCAGCGCCTTCCTCGGCCAAGGCATCAACACGCTGCGCCAGTGCTGAAGTAGCCTGGGACTGAGACGCCAAACGACTTTCAAGGTCCTTCAACTGTGCGAGAGTCGCATTCAAACTGGTTATCTGGCCCGCAAGACCTGCCAGTTGAGCGGCATTTTCGGCCGCCTGGCTCTCCGCCGTTGCTATCCTGTCCGCCTGAGCGCCAACCAGTTCGGCCAGTTCACCGGTTTGAGTAACCAGCGTCTGCTGACTCTCACGCTGTGTTTCCAGCCGGTTCGCAAGGTCTGCATCTCTGGCATTGGCCGCGTCAATAGAGCGGTCCTGCGCTGCAACTCGCTCGGCGAGCTCGGTCAACTGCTCCTGCATTCCAGCCAGGCGCTCCTCACGGGACTCCTCGGCCACCGTCAGGGACGATTCTGTCGCGCTGAGCTTGCCGGTCACATCCTGAATGCGACCGGCCGCCTCCTCGCTGATACGGGCAAAGCTGTTCTGCGTGGCAACCAACTGCTGTTGTAATTGGGTTTGCTGCTGCTGACTCCAGTAGCCGAATCCCACCAAAGCCAGGGTCAAGGCACCACACAGAGCCCATAATGCGCCATTTCCGGACTCACGCGAGTCCATACGAACCGGCGTATGAATTGTCTCGCCACGCCGCGTCTCCAGGAGATCCGCATCGTCGGTCGCCCGGAAGCTGGTCAACCCCTCATCCGGATTGCGTTGTTTCATCTCACACCTCGCTTGAAATGGATCGACGGCGCCAAAGCCCTGCGCTAGAGCGGTGCAGCATGCCCCACAGTAATGCATTGCAAAGACTCAAGACCTGTTTTCAGCGCATTATATCGGCTGCAGGGCCGCGGATTCCGGCCACCGGTCGTATTGGTACGTATTCTGCTTGTTTAGTGCCTGCTTGGCTAGAATCCCGGTATTTGCCGGGATCATCCGTGGGGGGAGCAGCATGTTTACTGAAGCGCAATTCAATCGGTCGACGCTGGAATGCATGACTATCCTGCGTCGCCGCCTTAAGCAAGAACTGGGAGTAACCATCCGGCTCAGCGAAGAAGGCGCGGCCGAATCCATGATTCGACTCAGCACGTCAAGCCAACAGAACGATATTCGGGAGCTAGGCCAGCGTCTGACAGACATGATCAGGACCGATCCTGAAGCGCCGCAGCCAGCTGCTTTTGGGCAGGGAGCTATTGCTTCCAGGCAGCGACTGATGCAGGGCATGAACACAGTTGAGACCGCGCCGGCCAACCTGGCCCAAACGCCGTCAGCGGTGCGTATCTACCGAGGGCAGGTAGTCCGCCAGTAACGGCATACCTGCCTGCCACCAGGCTGCGAAGTTTTCAATGCCCTGATCTATAGAGATACGCGGCTGATAACCCAGCAGCGTCCGAGCTGCGCTGATATCCAGGTTGAAATCACGGGCCATGACGGCCATTCCCAGGCGCAGAATAGCAGGCTCCGGCTGACCTGAAGTCAAGCGCGCCTTGGCCTCTGCCACCGCAGCCATGGCATAGGCAACCGGAAAGGGGATGTGTCTGTCCAACTCTGGCATACCCAGGCGCGCAAGCAATGCGTTGAACTGCGGCCAGAAGGCCACCGGCTGGCCATTACTAATATTGTAGGCTCGCCCCAGAGCCTGCGCGGGTGCCTCGAGAGCAGCGTGCATGGCCAGATTGAGGTTCTCGACCGGCGTCAGGTCTACATGGTTGTTCCCATTCCCGATGATCCGTAGACGCCCGCTCTGATGAGCTCGCAGCAGTCGCGGAAAGATCGACGTGTCGCCCGCACCTATAACAAACCGTGGACGTAGCGCGATCACCTCCAGGCCCGCCCGACCCGCAGCAAATACCTTCTGGTCTGCCAGGTGCTTGGTTGCGCCGTAATGATCGAAAAAACGCGGAGGCAGAAAATCCTCGGTCACATCCCGGTGGCTTTTTCCATCAAAATAAATGGAAGGGGATGACAGGTGTACCAGTCGCCGCACGCCCTGACTGACTGCACTGGCCAATACATGTTCAGTAGCCCGCACATTGGCATCATGGAAATGCTGATAACTGCCCCAGGTGCCCACCGCGCCAGCACAATGCATAATTGCTTCGCAACCACGGCTTGCCCGCTGGGTAAAATCCGCATCGAGCAGGTCTCCCGCCAGGCATTCGGCACCGCGGGCGCCGAGCCACTGCAGGGCAGCTGAGTTACGTCCAGTGCAGCGCACCTCCAATCCCAGTGACAGTGCATCCGCGGCAAAACGACCACCAATAAACCCACTCGCGCCCGTAATCAGAATGCGCATGATGCAATCCCTATCATTTGCTGTTGTCAACGTATCATACACCCGCGTGCGCCACTGGCGCGGGCAGACCTCAGCCGTTACCCTTTGGTGCAAGAAGCCCAACCCGGGCCATGGCTTTCAAGACAGGAACCGACAATGCAGCAATGGATGATATATGGCGCCAACGGCTACACCGGCATGCTGGTTGCGCGTGAGGCAAAAAAACAAGGCCTCAACCCTATCCTGGCCGGACGCAATCGCACCGCAGTGAGTAAACTCGCAGAGGAACTGGGCTTCGAATACCGCATATTTGATTTGCGTAACGCTACAGCCGCCCAGGAAGGCCTGGAGGGCATGAGAGCCGTCGCCCACTGCGCTGGCCCCTTCTCTGCGACCAGCCAACCGATGATCGATGCCTGTATTGCAAGCCACTGTCATTACCTGGATATCACCGGCGAGATCGATGTATTCGTCGATGCCCAGGGAAGGCATGCCGATGCAGTCGCAGCGGATATTGTCATATGCCCCGGCGTGGGTTTCGATGTTATTCCAACCGATTGCGTGGCGGCCACACTCAAAGCCGAACTGCCCGACGCAGATAGACTGGCACTGGGCTTTGACACACGCAGTGGTTTCTCCCCCGGCACGGCTAAAACCTCGGTCGAAGGTCTCAAGATGGGCGGCAAGATACGTGAAAAGGACGAGATTCGCAGCGTACCCCTGGCCTGGCAGAGTCGGGAAATCGATTTCGGTAATGGCAGCAAGTTTGCTGTGACCATTCCCTGGGGTGACATCGCAACAGCCTGGTACACCACAGGCATCGACAATATTGAAGTATTTATACCTATGGCACCGAGCGCTGCAGCACGGCTGCGCAAGCTCGATAAACTGCGCCCCTTGCTTGGCCTCGCACCTGTGCAGGCACTGCTTAAACGTATGGCGGGCAAACGCGTCAAGGGTCCCGATTTGCAGCAACGGGAAAACGCCCGAACCTTTGTATGGGGGGAAGCGCAAAACCGCGCTGGCAAGAAAATTACTGCGCGGATCGAAACCGCCAACGGCTATGACGTTACCGTTCACGGTGTTCTGATGGCAGTGAAACACGTTCTCGAGGCGGAAAACGCGCCAGGTTATTTCACACCGTCAAGGCTGATGGGCGCGCGCTGCGTCGAACGCCTTCCGGGCTCAGGCAGTATGACCGTCAGCCAGCAGTAGGGGGCCCTGAATGGCCAGGCAGCGGGTCAGCGCTTCTAGCAGTCGTCCTCCATTACGCCAGTAATGCCAGAACAGCGGCACGTCCACGTGCCGGCCAGGCAACACTTCGCGTAGGGCTCCGCTGCGTAATTGTGACTGAATCTGCAAGGCTGGCACCATCCCCCAGCCCATGCCTGCACAGAGCATGCGCACAAAGCCCTCGGACGAGGGACACAGGTGATGTTGAAAATCGCCTATGTGGCCAACTTCGCGCAGGAACCTATGCTGAAGCTGATCATCAGGGCCAAATACCACAGCAGGCAGACTCCGAAGAACGGCGGCGGGGTCTGTCGGGGCCGGAGGCTCCCTGAACAGGACAGCAGGGCTGGCGACCGCGAGATAGCGCATACTACCCAGCGCCATAGATCTGGCACCCGCCACCGGTTCTGACGTGGCGCACACGCATGCCGCGACATCTCCAGCTCGCATGCGGCGCAGCACGACCTCCTGGTCATCCGTCACCATATCCACCAGCATCTGCTCACGAGCACAGAAATCCGCCACCGCGGGTGCCCACCATGTCGCCAGACTGTCAGCGTTGAGCGCGATGCGCAGGCGCGTAGGCCCCTGCTCACCGCCCACCATAGGCAGATCCTGATGGAGGTCCCGCTCGAGCAATTTCACTTGCTGGGCATGATTGAGCAAACGTTGCCCCGCAGGCGTGGCCAGAGGGGGTGATATCCGTAGCAGAACCGGCGCACCGACCCTGGACTCAAGCAACTTGACCCGCTGGGAAACTGCCGACTGGGACAAACCAAGCACCTGTGCCGCTCGCTCGAATCCGCCCTGCTCCACTACCGCGGCTAGCGCCTCAAGCAACTTGTAATCAAACATTGATTTTCCTTATGCAGGATTAGCATTATTTGTTTTTCTTATCACAATTCAGACTGCAAAATCAGCTTTTACTTTTGTGGAGAGCACCAATGCCTGACCTTGAAGGATACCTACATGGCTTGTTCGTCGCCGCGGGACTGATAATCGCGATCGGCGCCCAGAACGCCTATGTGCTTGGTCAGAGCCTAAAACGGGAACATCACTACAGCGCCGCACTGGTATGCATGGTCTGCGATGCAGTATTGATCGTTGCCGGCATTTTCGGCTTAGCCACTTTACTGGAGCACTCGACGCTAGGCATTCAACTGGCCCGCTGGGGCGGCGTGGCTTTTCTGGTCGGCTATGCGCTCCTGGCATTGCGACGCGCTTTTTCGCCGCAGGTTCTGCGCGCAGATCAACAACCTATCCAGTCCCGTCAATCGGTGCTGCTCAGTACCCTGGCAGTCACCCTGCTCAACCCCCACGTATATCTGGATACTGTCGTATTGATTGGGGCTATTGGCGCCCAACAGCACTCACCCGTGCTCTTCGCGGCAGGCGCAGTGAGCGCCTCGGCGCTCTGGTTCACCAGCCTCGCACTGGCGGGCGCACGACTAGCCCCTTGGCTTTCCAGACCCATCACCTGGCGAGTCATTGACGGCGCTGTTGCCATTATGATGCTGATTGTTGCCTGGGGCATCGCCAGGCCCTGAATAGTGCGGCGCAACCGCGATACCCACACGGAAGATGCGTAGATAGCACTGGTTTCAGGTGCTATCATCTTCTTAACCGTGCATTAACAGACGGGCAACGTCCGCTGAAAAAGAGACGTCACCGAGCAGGCAATGCAATGACAGCCTGTCGGCAACACACTGGATTCGTATTCTAGGGGATCTTTTTCCAAACCCTGATACCTGAAATGGAGATAAAACATGGCTTTTGAATTACCAGCTCTGCCCTACGAGAAATCTGCTCTGGAACCCCATATTTCCGCAGAGACGCTCGAGTTTCACTATGGCAAGCATCACAACACCTATGTCGGCAAACTGAATGACCTGATCCAGGGCACCGAGTTTGCAGACAAGGATCTGGTAGAAATCGTCAAGACCTCCTCCGGCGGCGTTTTCAACAACGCTGCACAGGTGTGGAACCACACTTTCTACTGGAACTGCCTGAGCCCCAACGGCGGTGGAGAGCCAAGTGGCGAGCTCGCCGAGGCCATCAACAAGGCATTCGGTTCCTTCGACAAGTTCAAGGAAGAGTTTACCAACACGGCCATCGGTACCTTCGGTTCCGGCTGGGCCTGGCTGGTTAAAAAGCCAGACGGCTCTCTTGGCCTGGCCAGCACCATCGGTGCAGGCAACCCGATCACCGCTGGCGAACACCCCCTGCTGACCTGTGACGTATGGGAACACGCCTACTACATTGACTACCGCAACGCACGCCCCAAGTACCTTGAAGCGTTCTGGAATCTGGTCAATTGGGACTTCGTAGCGAAGAACCTCGCTGCCTGAAGCATCCCTTAGCTGCAGCCCTACACCCCGCCCTGTGCGGGGTGTTTTGTTTGTGGCCTGAAAAATGGCGCCCAGGCTTTGACGCAATTGCTTACAATGTGGATACTCCTTGCTTGAAATGCAGCTTCAAGCGCGGTATTAAGTTAGTGGCAAGGAATATTTTGATCCCTGGATTCTCCCGTCGACCAATAAGTCTGGAATAAAAACGTTGAAACTGGAGCGTAGACACAGTCTCTCGATAAAGCTTTTGCGCTTGGTATTGATGTGGGCGCTGCTCGTCGGCCTGGTATTGAGTCTGGGTCAGATTTTCTACGAGCTGGTTAAAGAGCGCAGCCAGATTGATTCGACCGCCAAGCAAATTCTGGCCATGTCACGTGACCCGGCTACCCAGGCGGTATATAGCCTGGACCGCGAGATGGCGCTGCAGGTTGTCGAGGGCTTGTTCGAACATGACGCTGTTCGATTTGCGTCCATAGGCCACCCCGATGAGACTCCGCTGGCCAGCCGCGAGCGTCCTCTGATCGACTACGCCTACCGGCCCGTGACCGACTGGCTCTTTGGTACCGATCAGAATTACAGCAGTGAACTGCATGGGCGTGAGCCTTATAGCGAGTATTACGGCGACCTGCGTCTGACCATCGACACAGCTCCCTACGGAAGAGAGTTTCTCAATCGCTCCATGATCATCATGATTTCGGGTGTGCTGCGCGCCCTGGCCATGGCCCTGGTGCTCTTTCTGATCTACCACATTCTTCTGACCCGACCACTTTCGAAAATCATTGGCTACATAGCTGACATCAATCCTGACCAACCTGGAAAAATGCATATACCAATGCTGCCGGGCCAGGAAAAAAACGAGCTGGGCATCTGGATTTACAAGGCCAATGAACTGCTCGAATCCATCGAACGAAACACGCACCAGCGCAGGGAGGCCGAAGCCAATCTGCTGCACATGTCGCAACACGATACGCTTACCGGTCTGCCCAACAGAAGCATGCTGCAGGAACAGCTGACGCGCATTCTCGCGGATGCCGGTCGCCGGCAACGGGGCGTCGCAATTCTTTGCTGTGGCCTGGACGATTTCAAGGAAGTGAACGAACAGTTCAGCTATCAATCAGGTGACAGTCTGCTGGTTGCCGTAGCGGACAGGCTGCGCGCCAACAGCGGGCGACTAGGCAGCCTGGCACGCCTGGGTGGTGATCAGTTCGCGTTGATCCAGACCGGGATCAATGAACCCTATGAAGCTGCTGAACTGGCACAAACCATTCTTGATGACCTTGCGCAGCCGTTGCAGCTCGGCGAGCAGAGCATCAGTCTGCGCGCGACCATTGGCATTACGCTTTTTCCTGACGACGGCGACGACGCCGAGAAACTGCTGCAAAAGGCAGAACAGACCATGATGCTGGCCAAGGCCCGCTCGCGGAATCGCTACCAGTTCTATATCGCCAGCCTCGACAGCGAGATGCGGGTGCGCCGCGAACTGGACAAGGATCTTCGCGGCGCATTGGATCGCAATGAGTTCTATCTGGTTTATCAGCCCCAGGTCAGCTATAGCACGCACGAAGTCGTAGGTGTTGAAGCGTTGATACGCTGGCAGCATCCCGAGCGCGGACTGGTTCCACCTGACCTGTTTATTCCCCTGGCCGAACAGAACGGATGCATTATCGACATCGGCGAATGGGTGCTTGATCAGTCCTGCCGTCAGCTGCGTGAATGGCACGATAGCGGCCTGAGCAACCTGCGCATGGCCGTGAACCTCTCTACCGTACAGCTGCACCAGGGCGGACTGTCAAAGCTCGTCAGCAACATGATGCAGCGCTACCAGCTGCCAGCCTACAGTCTTGAACTGGAAGTGACTGAAACGGGCCTGATGGAAGATATATCGGCGGCCGCAGGTCACCTCAACAGCCTGAAAAAGGCTGGCGTGCTGATTGCAATCGACGACTTTGGTACTGGATATTCCTCGCTCAGCTATTTGCGCGGTCTACCCTTGGACAAGATCAAGATCGACAAGAGTTTCGTGCTGGACGTACTTGAAGACGAGGACGATGCAACCATCGTGCGGGCCATCGCCCAACTGGGACGAAGCCTGAACATGCAGGTTATTGCCGAAGGCGTGGAGTCCGCCGCACAGGAGGCATATATCGTTGCCCTTGGCTGCAATGAGGGCCAGGGCTATTACTACAGCAAGCCACTGACCGCCTCAGCGTTTCGTAAATGGCAGGAAAACTATTCGGTGAGCGACGCTCGCAAGCGCACCTCAAGTATCATCTGAGGCACATATCAGATAGCCAGCGCCAACCACAGCCAGCCCGTTACTCCTGCCGCTACCACCAGTCCTGCCAGACTCCAGGCTGATTGCTTACGCAATTTTCCGCTCAACTTGTCTTCATGGTGGTCGGAGAGCAAAAACGGCAAACCTCGATGGGGCGCCTTGCCTAACTGATGCACCAGGGGCTCAAGGCCCTTGGCGTCTATCCGTCTTGAGACTTCCTGATCTGCCGCGTGCCTGACTTTCTCCCACTCGTCCATATCCAGCTCGCCATCGCGGTTACGATCAAACCGCTCAAGCAGGTTCGCATAGTCGGCTTTCCATTGTCCTATGACCTGACGGGCCACTGCTTGACGATCGGTAGCCTGCCTCCCGCCGCCGTGACTCTGAAACCAGCCAAGGGCATAGAGTAGCTGACCCTCTTCCAGCCATTCTTCGGTATAGCGATAACGCTTGCCAATCAGCCCTGCAAGAATGCCCGTGCGTAATGCGTGCCCTGCCGGCCAGCGGCGATGCCCTTCCCAACGACGAACGCGGCTCGGATGAACCTCCGCATCCTCGGGGGCAATCCAGCAGATACCCGTGTCATCCCGCAATACGAATGGACGCTCGGAGCATCCCTGTTCCACGGTCCGCCATTGACTGCTTTTGCCACTGCGCCGGTATTCCTCAACGCGAAACCGGTACCAGAGACAATCCACCTCACCCAGTGGAGATATGAGAGGCGTATGACCACCGGGGTCCAATTGACCCTTGAGCTCTACCAGCCCCTGAGCAGCTGATCTGATTCGCGAAGTCGGGGTATCCTCAATCCAGCGAGCTCGCCGTAACCGAGTGAAGGTGCGATATAGCATTGCCAGGGTAACACCCGTCATGATCGCCAGAATCAGTGCGTAATAGCCCACCGACAGCACCATGAAACCATGGACATCTATCATGAAAACAGAGCACGCATGTCAACGTCGGCTGTGTCTGCTTCCGAGAACTGAAGGAGTTCGGCGGACTGGAAACCAAACATCCGCGCCACAAGCACATCCGGGAACTGCTCGATACGCACGTTATTGATGTTCACCGCCTCGTTGTAAAGCTCGCGCCGGTCGGCGATACCACTTTCCAGACCAGTGATCCGCGACTGCAAATGCATGAACGACTCATTCGCCTTAAGGTCCGGATAGTTCTCGGCTAGCGCGAACAGCTGTCCCAGGCCTGTTCTGAGCATCGTTTCTGCCCGGCCAACACCTTTGACATCCGATTGCTCACGCGCCTCGGCAACCGCATTCCGGGCCTTTACTACCTGCTCAAGTGTCTCTTGTTCGTGCTGCATATAGCGCCTGCAGGCTTCTACCAGCTTGGGTAGCTCATCGTGACGCTGACGCATCAGCACGTCGATATTCGCCCAGGCCTTACTGACTGCATGCTTGATACTCACGAGCTGGTTATAGAGCAGAGCTGCATAAAGAAACGCCACAATCAAAACGGCGAGAAACGCCAGGGTAAGTGGACTGGTCATATCCATGGATACATCTCCTTGTTATCGCGTTAACTAGCAATAGCGCACACCTGCGCTCGTTATAACCCAACTTGGCTCATTATAAATACCGTAAACAGTCAATCGAGCAATAATCAAAGACGAAAAAAAACCGGACACTGTGGCCCGGCTTTCTGGTCGACATCATGTCAGACCGATTTCAGGTACTGAAAATTGATTCACCGCTGAGGCCGTGATGCTCGAGAATTTCACGCAACCGCTTGAGCGCCTCCACCTGTATCTGCCTGACTCGCTCACGGGTAAGACCAATCTCGCGACCCACTTCTTCCAGCGTACTGCTCTCGTGCCCACGCAAACCGAATCGACGAGTAACCACTTCACGCTGCTTCTCGCTCAGTTCGGACAACCAATGATCAATGCTCGTATTGAGATCGTCATCCTGTAAGAGGTCACATGGGTCGGTAGCTTGATCGTCGGTCAGAGTATCGAGCAGGGTCTTGTCTGAATCAGGACCAAAGGACATATCAATAGAGGCAACGCGCTCATTAAGTCCGAGCATGCGCTTCACATCTTCGACGGGCTTGTCGAGCAGTTGGGAAATCTCTTCCGGAGATGGCTCGTGATCGAGCTTCTGAGTAAGTTCACGGGCTGCCCGAAGGTAGATATTCAGCTCCTTCACAACATGAATCGGCAGACGGATCGTGCGGGTCTGATTCATGATTGCCCGCTCGATGGTCTGCCTGATCCACCAGGTGGCGTAGGTCGAGAAACGAAAACCACGCTCTGGATCGAACTTTTCAACAGCCCTGATCAGGCCAAGATTGCCCTCTTCGATCAGGTCCAGCAGAGTCAGACCGCGATTCACGTATCGCCGAGCAATTTTCACCACCAGGCGCAGATTACTCTCGATCATACGCTTGCGACCCGCAGGATCGCCCTTTTGCGCCAGGCGGGCAAAATGGACTTCTTCTTCCGGGGTCAGCAACGGCGAGAAACCAATTTCGTTCAGATACAGCTGAGTCGCATCCAGCTGTTTGGTAAATTCAAAGGCGTTTTCACGTTTATGAGTACGCGGTGTAACGGGGGCGCGCCTGACTGTAGCGCTTTCGCCTGGGACCGAGCCAGATGACTCGGACTCGCCTGACGGTTCGTCGACACTGCTGCTATTAGATTTCCCTTCCAGCGTTGCCACGTCCTCATCGAGGACCTGTCCGGATTCCATTTTGTCATTCAACGCCATGCTTGCATGCCCCATTTCGGTTCGAATCACGTGCGGTATGCGCTTCCAGACCGCCGATGCGCTTTTCATAACATCCGACAACCTATTCGGTCTATGGTTCTGCCAGAAAGCCAACATCAGTACTGATAGTTGCCGATTCAAGTTACAGCTTGGGTAAATAAACCAGCGGATCCACTGGTTGTCCCTTACGACGTATTTCAAAATGTAACTTAACGCGGTCAGTTCCTGTGCTACCCATTTCTGCGATGGTCTGACCGGAGCGGACCTTATCTCCTTCCTTGACCATCAGCCGGCTGTTGTGGGCGTAGGCGCTAAGGTAGGTCTCGTCATGCTTGACGATGATCATTTCCCCGTAACCCAACAAACCACGACCTGCATAAACAACCGCTCCATTAGCAGCCGCTTTCACAGGCTGCCCCTGTTTACCCGCAATATCAATGCCTTTATTCAAACTTCCGTTTGACTGAAACCGCGAAATCAACGTCCCCTGCGCAGGCCAACTCCAACCGGATACCTTAGCTGGAAGGTCGGGAGTGGCGACAGGCTTGGAAGGTGCTGTTCGGACCACAGGAGGCTTCGGATTCGGTGCAGGAGGTGTGAATATTCTCGGCGCGCTGGGGCGTGGCGTTGCCACAGAGGGTGCCGCTGAGCGGCGGCCGCCTTGCGGACGCAGGCTGATTTCCTGACCAGGATAAATAGTATAGGGCTCACGCATATTGTTGGCCCTGGCCAGCTCCTTCCAATCCCAGCCATAACGGAAGGCGATCTGGTAGAGGGTCTCCCCCCGCTGCACTCGGTGCGTACCGGAGGTAACCGTTTGCATCTGCTTGCCACCGCCGCGACCACGATCATCTATAGGCACAACGCCCGATGGACCGGCACAGGCTGTGAGCATAAACGCGAGCAGCAGCAAACCCAGTTGTTTGACTCCAGACACGGCAATTCTCACGTCAGACACATACGGCCCCTGGCCTGTTTGAAAAACGGACTGCATCAGGTGGCGGCCATCAATCTGTTTGCCGCCCCAACCACTCCAGTGTCATTACTAATACCACGGCCAACAGCATCAACGCCAACCCGGCTTGCCAGTAAGACGGCTCCCCGACAATAGATTCAAACTGCGTGGGCCACAGGTTCTCCTGCTGCAGCGCGACAGACTCGCCCTTGCTATTTTCCCGCCAGGTAAGGGTCTGCTTCCATGGCCACACCATATTTAGCGATCCGATGAGCAGTCCTGTCAAAAATGCCAGCGTGACAGACCGCACATGACTCAACAGCCATCCCAGCAACCTGGAAAAACACAGAAGCCCTGTCACACAGCCGAGCATGAAGATGCCTAACATAGCAACTTCAAACTCTTTCACCGCATTGAGCACTGCGCCATACAAGCCGAGCAACAAGAGGATGAAGCTACCGGAGATACCCGGGAGAATCATCGCGCAAATAGCAATAGAGCCAGCCAGAAACAACATCAACGGAGTTGCTTCCCACTGCAGCGGAACCGCCACCGTAATCAGATAGGCGAACACCGCTCCGCCAATCAATGCCGCCAACGTTGCAGCGTTCCAACGCCCGATCTGTTTTCCTACCAGCCATATGGAAACAAGAATCAGACCAAAGAAGAATGCCCATATCAGTTGTGGCCAGGCTACCAGCAAGTAACTGATCAGACGTGCCAGACTGGCGATACTGGTTAATATGCCAGCGAACAGAACAAGCAGAAATATCCCGTCGATTGCAGCCCAGGTCTCCCGCCAGCGGCCCTGACAAAGCCAGACAAGCTTGGCGGGCGTGCATGCCGCAATAGCAGCCAACAGCCGCTCGTAAATCCCGCTTATAAAGGCGATGGTGCCACCGGAAACCCCCGGCACAACATCGGCGGCGCCCATGGCCAGGCCTTTGAAAAAGATGATGCACAGAGAACGAAAGCTATCCGGCTTGCTCAAGATCGTATGGCTCCTGCCAATAGAGGGACAAAGTTCACTGGCTCAACCTGCTGGCGGATAAATTCGTCGCCGTCACGAATGACCAGGGTAAGAAATTGTTCGTGTTGACCTACCGGAATCACCATGCGACCACCGTCAGCCAGTTGGTTCAATAGTTCTACCGGTACTTGAGCAGGCGCCGCGGTCACCAGAATGGCATCGTATGGCCCGTATTGAGGCCAGCCCCAGTTACCATCTGAATGCCGGAAAACCACATTGCGGACATCAATTGCCTTGAGTGTTTCCTTGGCCCTTTCCTGCAAGGGGTAGATTCGTTCAACGGTGAAGACACGCTCTACTACCTGGGCCAACACGGCGGTCTGATAACCGGATCCGGTGCCGACCTCCAGCACCTTGTCCAGCGGCCCGCCACCCAGCAGCAGTTCGGTCATGCGCGCTACGATATAGGGCTGCGACAAGGTCTGATTGTGACCAATAGGTAGGGCGGTATCTTCGTAGGCCCGATGGGATAACGCCTCATCCACGAACAGATGCCGGGGCGTACGGCGTATTGTTTCCAGCACATGGAGATTGCGGATACCTTCTTCGAAAAGGCGCTCGAGCAGACGCTCCCTGGTTCGCTGTGACGTCATGCCGATGCCGTGACGATTCATGTCTTCACGTGCAGCCATTCACTCAAGCCCCTTGAGCCATTGTCCAAGGTGATCGAACACCTCGAAATGGGTCTTGTCCACTCGTAAGGGCGTCACCGAGACGTAACCCTGCAAGACCGCATGGAAGTCGGTACCTTCACCGCCGTCCTCGGCATCACCGGCTACGGAGATCCAGTAACCTTCCTTGCCGCGCGGGTCGACCCAACGAATCGGCTTGGCAGCTCTCTGGCGATGCCCCAGACGGGTAAGACGAATGCCCTTGATCTGATCGATAGGCAGATTGGGTATATTCACATTAAGGATGGTGCGGGGTGGTAAATCCAGTTGATCGTGGGTTTCTACCATGCGTCTGGCAATACTCGCCGCCGTACTCATGTTGTCTCCCTGACGACCTACCAGGGAAAACGCCATGGCCGTACGCGCTAGAAAACGACCCTCGAGTGCCGCAGCCACCGTCCCGGAATACAGAACATCGTCGCCCAGGTTGGCACCATGATTGATACCTGCCACCACCATATCGATGCTGTCTTCGTAAAATGCGTTTAGCCCCAGATGAACGCAGTCGGTGGGCGTACCGTTCAGCCCGACAAAGCCGTTCTCCAGGGTAAAGGGCCGCAACGGGCGATCCAGACTCAACGAGCTGCTTGCGCCACTGCGATCCTCGTGGGGTGCTACAACTACGCAATCGGCGTAATCAGTCAAGGCACCATGCAAGGCCTTTACCCCAGGCGCCAGCACGCCGTCATCGTTGGTGATCAAAATTCGCATCAGAGTTCGCTTTCCAGTCCGCCGCCCGGCTCGTCATCAAGTATGACCAGCTCACGTAACACCGCTGTCGCAAAACAACCGGTCGGCAAGGTGAATTCAAGTTCAAGGCTGTCCGGTGAGGGATAATGCCATGCCAACGCCTCGATGGGGAGGCGCAAGATTCTACGTGCCTGTTCGAGCCCGGCTTTTTCCAGCCACCGTGTCAAAACGTTCTCGCCTGCAGCCATCTCCTGCTCCATCTCCCGGGTCTGCCCGCTAACCGAGAGCTCGCCTACGCCCCATAGGGGCCCGGTTGGATGCAGATCCAGGGCGGCCAATCGAGAATCGTTGACTTCAAGCCGTTCGGCGGCAAATTGACTGCGACTGTTGGTGAACGCCAGGCAATCACCAGGCAACACGCGATTCCAGGAGCCATCAGCCACACGCTTGGCCAGCAGTTGATTGAATAACAGACTGCGGGCAGTGGACAGCAATCGCGAACGTGTGCCCCGAGCCGGCGGTAGCGCCTCCCGAGCAGCCCAGCCTTGCGCGTCAAAAACATTACTGCCACCACGCCCAAAGCGCTGGGGCCCAAAATAATTAGGAACACCCTGTCGGGCAATCTGCTGGAGGCGTTCTTCCAACGCAGGTAAATCAGCATCAAGCCGGTTAAGACGTATAACGAAACCGTTCGCGCTGTGCGCACCGCGCTGCAACTTTCGGCTGTGCCTGCGCATTTCCAGACATCGCAGGTTATCGCCCCACAGAATGGAAAAATCGGGATCCTCGCGACCGGGCAATTGCAGGCTGAACCACTGACTGGTCACAGCCAGTCGATCCTTCATTCCGGCGTAGCTGACATCGCGCAATTTGACGCCCGCTATGCGGGCAAGCTGCCTGGCCACTTCTTCGGTATTCAGGTTGCGCTTTTCGATCAGCAACCAGAGATGCTCTCCTGCCCCGCTGAGTTCGATATCCATGACTTCAGTGACGCGAAAATCCTCAGGAGAGGCTTTCAATACAGCTCGACCACAAGGCTCACCCCATGCAAGGGGACCCAGCAGATCGACACTGGCAATTGACGGGGAGTCGTTCATAGGGGCAGCAGCAAGGCTACTGCGTGGACCGCGATGCCTTCCTCGCGCCCTACAAAGCCAAGCTTTTCGGTAGTAGTAGCCTTGACGTTGACCTGATCACGGCCAACCTGCAGGTCGGCAGCGATAACGTCACACATTGCGGCAATGTGAGGTGCCATTTTGGGGGCCTGGGCGACGATGGTCGCGTCCATGTTTCCAACCTGCCAGCCCTTCTCCCGCACCAGAGCGAATGCGTGGCGCAGCAACACGCGGCTATCTGCGCCCCGAAACCGCTCGTCGGTGTCCGGGAAGTGCTGGCCGATATCACCCAAGCCCGCAGCGCCAAGCAAGGCGTCAGTGAGCGCGTGCAGCAGAACATCGCCATCCGAATGCGCGACCAGGCCCTTGTCGTGCGCAATCTGCACTCCACCAAGGATAATGGAATCGCCTTCGCCGAAACGATGAACGTCATAACCGTGTCCGATACGCATGAAAATCTCCCGTATTTACAAGGTGGAGATCTTACAGGGTGGCGGACAAAGCTTGAAGCTCAGGCGCGACCCAGTGCCTCGGCGTGATAGCGCAGGTGATCCTCGATGAAGGTGGCAATAAAGTAATAGCTGTGGTCGTAGCCCGGCTGGCGACGAAGTGTCAGGGGGTGCCCCACGGCGGTTGCAGCCGCTTCCAGCGCCTCGGGTTTCAACTGCTGAATAAACTCGTCACCTTCACCCTGATCAACCAGCAGCGGCAAACGCTCCTTGGCGCCAGCGATGAGCTCGCAGGTATCCCACTTTTTCCATTGCTCAGCATCGCTGCCCAGATACCGCCCGAGCGCCTTCTGACCCCAGGGGACCTGACTCGGATTGGTAATCGGCGCCAGGGCCGATACCGACTGATAATGCCCCGGGTTTTTCAGAGCACAGATCAATGCGCCGTGGCCACCCATCGAGTGACCAAAAATGCTGCGATGTTCCGACACCGGAAAGTTCGCTTCAATCAGTTTGGGCAGCTCATCCACCACGTAGTCATACATCCGGTAATTGCGTGCCCAGGGCTCCTCTGTGGCGTTGAGATAGAACCCGGCGCCCATGCCGAAATCGTAGGCGCCATCAGGATCATCGGGCACACCTTCGCCGCGGGGGCTGGTATCCGGAGCGACAATGACGATACCCAGTTCGGCCGCGACCCGCTGTGCACCGGCCTTCTGCATGAAGTTCTCGTCGGTACAAGTCAGCCCCGACAGCCAGTAGGCTACCGGCAGAGGCGCCCCCTGATCGGCCTGCGGCGGCAGATAAATGGCAAAGGTCATATCGCAGGAGGTCGCGGTAGAGCGATGACGATAACGCTTGTGCCAGCCGCCAAAACTCTTGTTGGCTGAAATAAGTTCGATAGTGGACATGTAAAAACCTCTTTGAGCTTGCCGCTTGCTTTAAAAGTGGATGACTGTGCGGATGCTCTTGCCTTCATGCATCAGATCAAACGCCTTGTTGATGTCCTCAAGACCCATGGTATGGGTGATAAAGGTATCCAGCGGAATCTCGCCACTTTGCGACTTGGCCACGTAGCCCGGCAGCTCGGTACGGCCCTTGACGCCGCCGAATGCACTTCCGCGCCAGACCCGGCCGGTCACCAGCTGGAATGGGCGCGTACTGATTTCCTGGCCAGCCCCGGCAACACCGATAATCGTCGATTCGCCCCAGCCTTTGTGGGCGCACTCCAGTGCTGCTCGCATCAGCTGTACATTGCCAACGCACTCGAAGGAGTAGTCCACACCGCCATCGGTCATCTCTACGATGACTTCCTGGATCGGCTTGTCATGATCCTTTGGATTGACGAAGTCGGTGGCGCCCAGCTCACGGGCAATATCGAACTTCGCCGGATTGATATCGACCGCGATAATGCGGCTCGCCTTGGCCATGGTCGCACCGATGATAGCGGCCAGACCTATGCCGCCCAGGCCGAAGATAGCCACGGTTGCGCCCTCCTCGACCTTGGCGGTATTGAGTACAGCGCCAATTCCGGTGGTGACGCCACAGCCCAGCAAGCAGACTTTTTCCAGCGGCGCGTCCTTGGGAATCTTCGCCAGTGAGATCTCAGGTAGTACGGTGTATTCGGAAAAGGTCGAGCAGCCCATGTAGTGATAGATAGGTTTGCCCTGGTAGGAGAAGCGTGAGGTGCCATCGGGCATTACGCCCTTGCCCTGGGTACCGCGAACGGCCTGGCATAGATTGGTCTTGCCTGATTTGCAGAATTTGCACTCGCGGCACTCGGCTGTATACAGCGGAATCACATGATCGCCGACCTCAAGCGAGGTCACACCCTCACCCACCGCTTCAACTATCCCGCCGCCCTCATGGCCCAGAATAGCCGGAAAGATGCCCTCCGGGTCTTCACCCGAGAGTGTAAAGGCGTCGGTGTGGCAAACACCGCTGGCGACGATACGGACCAGCACCTCACCCTTCTGTGGCGGCGCCACATCAACTTCGACGATCTCCAAGGGCTTACCGGCCTCAAAGGCAACTGCGGCTCGTGATTTGATCATGGGTTTTCTCTCCTGAGGGAAATTACGATGGGAACAGTGTAGTAGATGCGCCAGACGTGGATAATAGGCCCCAAGACAAAACATTATTGCCAAATAGAGATAATCAAAGGGTCATGAACAATTGGGATGGTCTGGATGAGTTCGTAAGCGTAGCCGAGCTGGGGCAATTCAGCAGCGCAGCAAGACAGCTGGGCATGTCGTCGTCCCATATCAGTCGGCAGATCGCGAGGCTTGAGGATCGGTTACAAACACGGCTTTTCTATCGCAGCACTCGCAGGGTGAGCCTTACCGAAGCAGGCCAGACATTTCTGCAGCATTGCCAGCGTCTGCAGGATGCCCGCGAGGAAGCGCTACAGGCCATAGGCGACATGGGCGGTGAGCCCAAGGGACTGTTACGCATGACCTGCGCTGTTGCCTACGGGGAAGATTTCATCATGCCGCTGGTCAACCAGTTCATGCAACGCCACCCGCAACTGCGGATCGAAACCACCTTGACCAATCAGACCCTGGATCTGCTGCATGGCAGCTATGACCTCGCCATTCGTCTTGGTCGGCTACCGGACTCCAGCATGGTAGCAACAAAAATCGCCCCCAGGCGCATGTACCTATGCGCCTCCCCTGGCTATCTTGAACACCATGGCGCACCCCACAGCCTGTCAGAACTCCCCCGGCACAACTGCCTGGTGGGCAGCAGCGACAGCTGGGATTTTCAACAGAAGGGGCGTGAACTGACTATCCGGGTGCAGGGAAACTGGAAATGTAATAGCGGCAAAGCAGTACTGGACGCCGCCCTGCTGGGCTTCGGTCTATGTCAGCTACCGGATTATTATGTACGCGAGCATCTGCAAAGCGGCGCATTGCGCTCGCTCCTCAACCAGCATCAACCTCCGCATACTGCAGTATGGGCCTTGTATCCCCAGCAGAGGCATCTTTCGCCCAAGGTTCGGCAATTGATAGAGCTACTCAAGCAAGGGCTGGCAGAGCGGCCCGAATACCGGGAGGAAGTGTGATGCCAAACAAACGAAAACCGACGCAGCCAGAAGGTCACGTCGGTTATCGAGGGGATCTGCTTGAAAAACCTAGGCTGCGTCTGCCTCCTTCCTCTGCTTCTCGTATAAAAAGCGCAACACGGCCTGTCGGTACTGGTTGTACTTTGGGTCGTCGGTCATCTCGATGCGATCACGAGGCTTGGGCAGGTCGATCTCAAGGATCTCTCCAATGGTGGCCCGCGGGCCATTCGTCATCATAACAATCCGATCCGATAGCAACACGGCTTCATCCACGTCGTGGGTGATCATCAGCACCGTGTTTTTCAGTTCTCCCTGGATACGCATGACCTCATCCTGCAGGTGCGCACGGGTCAGTGCATCCAAAGCCCCGAAGGGTTCGTCCAGCAAAAGCACCTTGGGCTCAATCGCCAACGCCCGAGCAATGCCTACCCGTTGCTTCATACCGCCGGAAATTTCGGTTGGTAGCTTATCGAGCGCATGGCTCATGTGCACCATGTTCAGGTTATGCCGGATCCACTCATCCTTCTCCTTGGATGATTTGTTCTTGGCCACTTTGTTCACCGCGATAGCTACGTTCTGGTAAACCGTCAGCCAGGGCAGCAGCGAATGGTTCTGAAATACCATGCTGCGGTCCGGTCCGGGATCGCGCACCTCCTTGCCATCAAGTATTACCGCACCCGCGCTGGATTCAATCAGTCCGGCGACGATATTCAACACTGTCGATTTGCCGCAGCCGGAGTGGCCGATAATAGAGATGTACTCCCCACGATCCACTTTCAGATTGATATCCGTCAGCACTTCGGTCGATACGGCGCCCTTGGTAAAGGTCTTGGACATGCCTTCTATCGTCAGATAAGCATTACTCATGATTGCTGCTCCTTTAACTGGCGGACGTGCCGCGGGTAACCAACTGCCCCACCCAGGCCACCAAGCGGTCGAGAATGAAGCCAACTATGCCGACATAGATCAAGGCCAGGATGATGTCGCTTATCAATGAGGCGTTCCAGGCATCCCAGATGAAGAAACCAATGCCCACCCCTCCGATCAGCATCTCGGCAGCAACAATCGCCAGCCAGGACAAACCAACACCGATGCGCAGGCCGGAGAAGATATAGGGTGCCGCAGCAGGCAACATGATCTTGGCGAAGTATTCGACACCGTTCAGCCGCAATACTCTGGCAACGTTGCGGTAGTCCTCGGGTATGTTACGGATACCCACCGAGGTATTGATGATGATCGGCCAAATCGCGGTAATGAAAATCACGAAAATCGCTGACGGGTTGCTGTCCTGAAAGCCCGCCAGGGAAATGGGCAGCCAGGCCAGCGGCGGAACCGTACGCAACACCTGAAATATCGGGTCAAGTCCGCGCAAGGCCCAGGTCGACTGACCCACCAGCACACCCAGCCCCACGCCCGCTATCACCGCCAGCGTGTAACCATAGGCAACCCGCTCGAGACTGGCGAGAATCTGCCAGGCCATGCCCACGTCATTGCCGCCATTGTCGTAGAAGGGACTGATGATCAATTCCCAGGTATCAGTCACCACCTGGGTGGGCGGGGGCAGCGCTGCCCCCTCCATCGAGCACAGCATTTCCCAAATCACCAGTGCGGCAATAAGTATTATCAGCGGCGGCAACACCTGCTGGACGAAAACCTGGGTGCTACGCACCAGCCATGCCGGAGGCTGCGTGTTGTGACGCGGATCGGGGTAAAAGCCTGTGGCCTTACCCGGATCAATTTTGACATTGGCATTCATGCTGTTCTCCGTCTGCTCAATGGTAAGGGGTTTCAGGCGCGGATGGCCTTGATGGCCAGACTGTCCAGGTAGGCCTGGGGGTTCTCAGGGTCAAAGGTTTTACCATCAAAGAATTTCTCGATTCCCCGTGACGTAGAAGTGGGTATCTGCGCAGCTGGCACACCGAGGGAAGCGGCAGCTGAGCGCCACAAGTCCTCACGGTTGACCTTGTCGACCCATGCATCCATGTCCAGATCGGCGGGCAGATAGCCCCAGCGAATATCCTCGGTCAGGAACCATTTATCATGGCTCTTGTAGGGGTAGGACGCGTGGTCTTTCCAATAGCGCATCTGGTGTGGGCTGTTTTCCACAACGCGTCCTGTGCCGTAGTCAAAGTTACCCTTCATGCGCTCGACTACATCCTTGAACGGCGCATTGATCCAGCGGCGCTTGGAACAGATTTTTGCCACTTCTTCGCGATTGGCCGGGTCTTCGCAATACATCTGCGCCTCCATCACTGCCATGATCAACGCCTGGGTCGAGTTTGGATTGGCATCGACCCAGTCAGCACGCATACCGAAGGCCTTCTCCGGGTGGTTATGCCAGAGCTCGCTGGTGGTGAGTGCCGTATAGCCAATCTTCTGGTTGATCAGCTGCTCGTTCCAGGGTTCGCACACACAGAAAGTGTCCATACTCCCGACCTTCATGTTGGCCACCATCTGCGCCGGAGGCACGACAATCGTCGCTATGTCGCTGTTGGGATTTATTCCGCCCGCCGCCATCCAGTAGCGAATCCACAGATCGTGGGTGCCACCCGGGAAAGTCATCGCGGCGCTCACGGTTTTCCCACTGGCCTTCTTGGCTTCCAGCGCAGCCTTGAATGACGTGCTGTCCAGGCCAACTTTGATATCCATATACTCCTGGCCAACGGAAATGCATTGGCCTCCCAGGTTCAGACGGGCGAGGATATACATGGGCGTGGGAATGTTATTGGCGGTCATGGCGCCGGTGCTGATCAGATAAGGCATGGGAGTCAGAATATGGGCGCCGTCGATACCGTTGCTCGCCGAGCCCAGCACCAGATTGTCGCGGGTTGTGCCCCAGGAAGACTGCTTCAGCACCTCGACATCGGTCATCCCATGTTTCTTGAAAAAGCCTTTTTCGTCAGCCACAAATAGCGGTGCCGCATCTGTCAGGGCAATGAAACCCAGCTTGGCCTTGGTGGTTTCCAACTTGTCGCTGCCGGCGGCCCAGGCCATGGAACGCATGCCAGGCGGTACCGCGCTCAAGAGCGCTGCACCGCCGACTGCGGCTATCGAATATTTGAGAAACTCCCGGCGCTTGATGTTATTGACCGGTTTGTTCTGACGATCGTTGAAAAAGCTGTCATCCATGGTCCTGCCCCCCGAAAAAAACACAAAAAAAACGGCGCCCCCCTGGTGATCGAAATTTATCGATACCGAGGTGGACGCCGTTGTCCGTTTGAAATGTGAGTGCTGGCCATCAAAACGCGGGCCTGACTGATCCTAAGCAGAATGTGTGCCAGAATCTGTTCCGCTGTTTGCCAATCTTGCGAGGCGCATTTTCCTCCTGATCAGACCGGTCCAGTCAGGACACAATCGGCGTGTGCCATACCTAAAAACCAGATCACAAGCTCTTAATTTCTATAGCAATCAGGGATGCACACCTTTCACGCCAACCCACGTTTTAGAGCCTCTAAACCGGCCAGCGTGCTAGTACTCCGCACCTCAAGGCCGAGTAGAAACTCTGCACATTAACGGAGCGCACGACCGACAACTGCCCCGGGCAGGTGCAGCCTGCAGTAGAACTTGCCAGGCCGTATCTGAAACCCGCCCCGCTAGCCCAGTGCACCGTAGCTCAATAGATCAGCCACATTGATCAACCTGAATTCCTCCGCTGATTGCTGGTTCAACCTGCTGTTAAATGGGCTAACGTCTATTCTTTTTAGCGAGCGTGAAATCATGCCTTTTGCCAAGGATTTTTTTGACGTTGGCCTGTTTACCAACAAGGCCGATGCTGTACGGGCCTATTACAGTGAACTGGGCCTGCCATTCGATCACACACTGAAGCTGGGTGGCGGAGTGCTGCAACACCGTTATCAAGCAGATCAGGCTGTATTGAAGATCAATGACGCTCGTACTCCCCTGCCTCCGCGGATCGAGAACAGCCCGCTGATTGAGCTGATTATCGCCTGTGCAAATTGCACTGTTCCAAGCACGGGCGCCGATCCGGACGGGACCATTGTTAGCATCGTGCCGCCGGGGCATAGGGGAATACAGGGGCTTGCTGTACGTCTAAGCGTGGCCAGTCCGGAAATCAGTCAGAAGTTCTACAAGGAGGCATTGGGACTTACCGATGTCTCGCCGGGCGTTATGGCGTGCGGTAGGAGCCTGTTACTGCTGGAGGAAACTAGCAAACCATCCCAGCCGGACGCCCCCCTGGCAGCTTTGGGGTTACGCTATCTTACGTTACAGGTATTCGACTGCGACGCCTCCTATGCCAGAGCCCTGCAGGCGGGAGCGATCTCAGGTCGAGCACCGGAAACGCTTGGCAATACCGCCCGTATTGCTTTCATACTTGATCCTGACGGAACATGGATAGAGATTTCGGAGCGAGCCTCGGTGACCGGAAAAAAGGTCTGATCCCCAGCCTTGTAAACCACTCCAGTTTTGCTTCTTGGGTAGTCAGATACGGTAGAAAAGGAAATCAACCGTCATGAGCTTCAAACCGGCAGTCAACGTTATCTCGGCCTGGGCTATCGCGTGCCTATCTACCCTGGCCAGCGCGCAGTCACAATCCGTTACGCTAGTGAGCGGCAATGATTACCCCCCGTTTACAGGCAGCGTACTGGCCCATGGGGGGGTGCTGACGCAACTGGTCAGGCAGGCTTTTGCTGCCGGCGACAAATCAAGCAGTGTCGACTTCAAACCCTGGGCCCGTGGTTATGAGGAGACCCTTCGGCTTGAGTACGACGCCACCTTTCCTTACTTGAGTACCCCCCTGCGGACTGCGAGCTTTCTTTTCTCAGAGCCCCTGTATCAATTGAATCTCAGGCTCTATGTTCGCAGTGACAGCCCCTGGAAAATCGGTACGCAGGAGGAACTCAGCAGAGCCATTTTTTGCCTGCCCGCAGGCTATGAAGTCAGTGGCTGGGTATACCGTGAAACTGAACGTCTGAACTTTGTGCGTCCGCGCAGCATGGAGCAGTGCCATGCGATGCTTCAGCTTGGCCGCGTGGATGTATTGATCAGCAATCCCGATGAACTCGCCTGGCAGGCTGTACCACCACTGCTGACCCCTCGTAATGTGCGCAAATTACCCGAGCCGTTGGATAACGTTACGCTCCATATGATCATTCCGCGAAATCATCCCCAGGGGCAGCAATTGATGGATGCCTTCAACAGCGGGCTGCAACAGCTGATTGAGAGTGGCGCGCGTGATCGATTGTTCCAGGCAAACCCGGACTACCAGCGCAGTCTTGGAGTGGAGCGTTGATACGCCTCTTTACAGAGTCTTTACCTTTCCGGTCCCCACCCTGACGCTACCGACTGTAGACTTGCCGCAGACACTTTACCCAGGGCAGGTTCATGCAGGCGGAGAAAACGCGTTCCCTCTTCACCATTCTATTGTCGACAGCAGTCCTATTGGCAATAGCGAGTGCTCTGGCCTGGTTTCTGTGGCTGGCACCACAGAGCCGTTCGGCGGACTACCTGACGACTGAGGTTCAGCGCGGCAATATTGAAGACAGCATCACCGCTCTGGGTACTCTGGGGCCGCTCGAATATGTGGATGTAGGCACCCAGGTATCCGGCCAACTGCTGCGTCTGCATGTGGAATTGGGCGACCGTGTCGAGGAAGGCCAACTCCTCGCCGAGATCGACCCGACCCTGTACCTGGCCAGGGTGGAGGCCAGCACCGCCCAACTTGAAAACCTGCAGGCCCAGCTAGCTGACCGTGAGGCCCAATATACACTCGCCCGTCTTCAGGCAGAGCGGCAACAGGGCCTGATCGCTCTGGATGCAACCAGTCAGGAATCGGTTGAAAGCGCCCAAGCCACCCTGCGCTCGGCCCAGGCGCAGATTGCAGCAATCAAGGCGCAGATACGCCAGACCGAGTCCACGTTACGTGGCGACCAGGCGGACCTCGATTACACCCGCATTAACGCACCCATGGCTGGGACGGTAGTGCAGCAGTTGGCAAATCAGGGGCAGACCCTGAATGCCAATCAGACGGCACCCGTGGTGGTACAAATTGCGGATCTGTCGACCATGACCGTGAAAACCCAGGTGTCTGAAGCAGATATCAGCCGGTTGGAAGTCGGCATGCCAGCCTACTTTTCTACCCTGGGCCGCCCCGAGCGACGCTGGGAAGGTACATTGCGCCAGATTCTGCCCACCCCCGAAGTAATCAACAACGTCGTCCTGTTCAACGCGCTTTTTGATGTCAGCAACAGTGATGGAGAGCTCCTGCCGCAAATGAGCGCACAGGTGTTCTTTATCCGCGAAGCTGCCGAGAACGTGCTGACCATTCCAGTCGCCGCGCTCGGCCAAGCCGTGCCGACCCAAGACATAAGGACAGGCGCAGCTAAAGAGGTGGGCGAGCGCTTTCAGGTTCAGATTCTAGATGCCCAGGGGCAAGTACAGTCACGAAGCATCCTTGTAGGTACGCGCACACGTGTTCTTGTTGAAGTATTGGACGGCCTGGAAGAGGGTGAACAGGTAATAACGGGTGGCCTGCCCGCAACTGCTGACGGCGATTCCAACCGCAGCTCCAGACGGTTCATGTAAGTATGGCAGACTCACTCATTCATCTACGGGGCATCAGCAGAACCTATCGTAACGGCGAGCTTTCAACCACGGTTCTGCATGATCTCAACCTGCAGATCAGGCAGGGTGAGTTTGTCGCTATTATGGGCGCCTCGGGTTCCGGCAAGTCGACCCTGATGCACCTGCTTGGCTGCCTCGATCGCCCCACTACCGGCCGTTACCTGCTACGTGGCCAGGATGTGACGAGCCTTGGGCGCGACGATTTGGCTCGGCTGCGCCGCGAGACATTCGGGTTTATCTTTCAGAGTTATCACCTGATTGCCTCAGCGAGCGCCACGGAGAATGTTGAAGTGCCGGCCATCTATGCGGGGCTTCAACGACTCGAACGGCGGGAAAGGGCCGAGTCACTCTTGACTGGCCTGGGACTGGGCGAGCGACTGCGCAACAAGCCCAGCCAGCTCTCCGGTGGTCAGCAGCAGCGTGTATCCATCGCCCGCGCGCTGATGAACGATGCTCAGATCATTCTCGCAGACGAGCCAACCGGTGCGCTGGACAGCCAGAGCGGCAAGGATGTACTGGCACTGCTTGCCCAACTGCACAGTCAAGGCAAGACAGTCATCATCATCACCCATGACGCCGATGTCGCCAGTCACGCCCAACGTCTGATCGAAATGCGTGACGGAAGGATCGTTCGCGACAGTGGTAGTGTGCCCGAATCGCTCTCCATCGAAACCGCGCAGGATGCCCCTTCTTCGGCTACGCAAGAACTCCGCGAAAAAGCCGTCGCCTCAACCCTGGCTGACACAGGAGAAGCAGTTCGAATGGCATTTCGAGCCCTTCGCGCGAACGTCTTTCGCACCGTACTGACACTGTTGGGCATCGTTATTGGCGTGGCGTCGGTAGTAGTGATGCTGGCAGTGGGTAATGGCGCACGCCAGGAAGTCATTGAGCGCATCAGCTCCCTGGGCACCAATCTGCTGTTAGTACGACCAGGCGCGCCGAATACCCGCAGGTCCCAGGACGGCTCAACCAATACGCTGATGCCTCTGGATGCTGAGCTGGCCAGCCAAATCGATAACGTGATCGCCGCCGTACCGGAGATGAGCGGGCGGGCTACCCTCAGGGCCGGCAACACTGACTACCAGACGCAGATAACCGCCACAAGCCCGGCCCTGCCGCTCGCCCGCGACTGGCCGGTGGCCAGCGGCGTGTTTCTTGAAGAAGAGGATAACCGTCGTTATGCGGCTGTCACCGTGCTGGGCACTACCGTGGCCGATAATCTGTTCGACGCCGAAGTGGATCCAATCGGCGAGTATGTGCTGATCAACAACGTGCCGTTTCAGGTCATCGGCGTTATGGCCCCGAAGGGCGCCACACCCTGGGGTACCGACCAGGACGATGTTCTCTTCGTTCCCCTGAATACGGGTAGCCTGCGACTCATAGGTCAGCGTCATCTGAACTCGATCACGGTAATGATCGATGATCTGGCCCAGGCAGATCTGACCCAGGAAACCCTGAGACAAACTCTGCTTCAGGCCCACGGCGGTGTCGAAGACTTCCAGATTCGCAATATGGCCTCCCTGCTGGAAAACGTAGCGGACACACAGAATACCTTCACTGTTCTGCTCGGCTCGATCGCCGCTATTTCATTGCTGGTCGGTGGTATCGGTGTAATGAACATCATGCTGGTCAACGTGACGGAGCGTACCCGCGAGATTGGTATCAGGGTGGCCACTGGAGCGCGCACCCGGCACATTCTTCAACAATTCATTGTCGAGGCTCTGGTGGTGTCAGCCCTCGGCGGCCTGCTTGGCGTTGCATTCGGCCTCGCGTTTGCTGCGGGCCTGCAAGCGCTGGGGACGGCAATTGAGTTCACTCCAGGGCCTGTATTGCTGGCATTTGGATGCGCCTTTGCTACCGGCCTGATATTTGGTTACATGCCCGCCCACAAGGCGGCCAATCTCGACCCCGTGGTGGCCCTCAGTGCTGACTAGATCCTCTCTGTTTTTTCTGCCGGCACTCCTGCTGGGCGCCTGCAGCCTGACCACTCCCATGCCTGAGCAGGCGGTGATTGCCCCCCAACAATGGAGTGCAGCTACCACTGATAATGCATGGCCCGAGACAGACTGGTGGCGGCAGTACCAGAGCCCCGCACTGGAGACACTGCTGGTCAGGGCGATTGCCGGCAATCTGGATCTGGCCACTGCTGCCAGTCGGCTTAGCCAGGCTGAAGCTCAACTGCGTCAGGCCCGCGCATCGCTGTCACCGCAGCTCACAGCCAGTACAGATGTGAACCGCAGTGGTAATAACGATACCGGTATAACGGCCTATGGCGGGGCTCTGACCACCCGTTACGAGTTGGATTTCTGGGGGCGCAATCAGGCTGTTACCGACGCAGCGCAGGCCACCTTGCAGGCCAGTGAATACGACGCCCAAACCCTGGCAATCAGCATCCAGGCGGGCGTTGTCAGCAACTGGCTACAGATTCTGGAAAACCAGCAGCGCCTGACGCTGGCCCGCAACAGCCTGGCTAATGCCGAGCGGGTACTTAAACTGGTCGAGACACGCTACCGCTTTGGAGCAACCGATAGCCTTGAGGTCAGCCAGCAACGCACCCTGGTCGCTCAGTTGCGTGCCAACCTGCCCGGCCTCGAACAACAAGCTCTGCAATTGCGCAACAGCCTGGTATTGCTGCTCGGCCAAGCACCCGATGCAGAGCTGCCCACAGGCGAAGCCCTTATCGACATCGCTGTGCCGCAGGTAGGCGTCGGTTTACCGGCCGAATTGCTCAATCGCCGCCCGGACATTCGCGCCAGCGAGGCGCGCCTGGTCGCTGCCAACGCCAATGTGACTGCAGCCAGGGCGGCGCTGTTTCCCAGCATCGCCCTTACCGGCCAGCTAGGGGTGCAAAGCGCCGCGCTTGGTACGCTGCTAAGCAGTCCGACAACTGGCTGGACATTGGCCGCAGGGTTAGCCCAGTCGATTTTCGATGGTGGCGCTCTCAGGTCACAGATAGACGTTTCCCGTGCTCGCCAGGAGGAGCTCCTGGTCGACTATCGCAGAACCCTGCTCGGCGCGCTCGGCGAAACCGATACCGCACTTGGCGCGGTTCAGCAGGCAAAGTTGCGCTACCAGTATCTGGAGCTGGCTACCACCGAAGCCGAACGGGCATTCAACCTGGCGGAAATCCGCTATCGGGCCGGTTCCATCGACCTTGTTTCCTTACTGGATACGCAACGCACCTGGTATCAGAGTCAGGATACGCTCATTCAGCAACGAGCAATCCTGCTGCTTGCCAGCGTTGACCTGTTCCGCGCACTGGGCGGTGGCTGGCGCGAACCTGTGCTGGTTTATGAGGTAACCGAGGTAGGGTAAGCTGGCGTGATCAATCTCTCCGTTCAGGACCTACCATGCCCGACAGACTGCAGCTGACCACACTGCATGACCGTGAATTTGAGCAGGACCCAAACAATCTGGCACACATCCTCAGGCACCTGGTTGCGCTCGACGAGCTATGTCGCACCCTGGGTGTGTGTAAGATCAGTGAATTTGTCGACATCAGCCTGCTCGAACTGGACGATGCAGCCAGTTTGCTGGCTCGCGACACGCCAAGGGAAATCGAAGCCGATCCCGAGACCGGCATGATTTTGGCGATCGAGGATCTTGTGTGGCACCCTGCGGCCCTTGGCATGGCGAGTATCGAAGCGGCCGCGCACCATCTGGAGCGGGGCGTAAGTGGTACTGTGGCTCAAGCCGATGTGCCTGGCCTGTTGTCTGACTTGCACCTTTGTCAAAGCCTGCTTGAGCCCCTGGAGGCGCAAGGCGGACAATTTCATTTGTCAGTCAGGAACGAATAACATCTTCAATCATCAGAACTACATCTATCCCGCGCTGCGGAGTCCGGAATATGGACGTTTCTTGAAATACAACCAATACCTTTTCAAGACCGTTACAGCCTATCCTGCTCTGAATAAAACGAAGATTACCCAGGTGCTCTAATGACCGATCTGATTCGCATTGTCTATATAAGTCGCGCCACTTTCCCCATATCCAGAGCTAATGACGGAATCGAACCTACGGTCGCACGGATACTATCGACTTCGCGTGCCAACAATCGCAAGAACGGACTGGTCGGCATGCTGTACTACGGTGATGGCTGCTTTTTCCAGTGTCTGGAAGGCGAAACCTCCAAGGTGCAGGCGCTTTATAAAACCCTGCTCAAGGACCCTCGTCACAAGGATCTGAAAGTCCTCGCCAGTGAGCCTATAAAGCGTCTTTCATTCCCTGACTGGTCAATGAAATACGTACCTGTCGATGAGCACATGCTCAAGCTCCTGGAGGAGCATGGGTTCGATACCTTTGACCCTTATCGTTTTGATCATCATCTGGTCGAGCGTGTGATGCAGCTACTTCAAGGTGTACCTGACCCTACCGTCCCGGTGGTCGAAGCTCGTGCATCGGCTCCCGCACGTACGGTACTTGCCATGACAGAACCGCTGGCGGAGTCACCGGCACAGGCACCTGATAACACCGCCAAAATCAGTCTGGTTATCAGCATAATTGCGCTTGTCGTCAGCATTGGCGCGCTGCTCATTGCCGTTGGTGTGATCTGATCTTGAGGGCAGTCTCACGCATTACAGGTTGAGCCTTTTTCGATACCTTTCATCGCCTTGAAGGTCTATCCATTACCCGCGCGCCCTGCGGCCAACCACCCTTTTGGGCGATTTGGCGCGCGGGGCAAAGCACTTAAGGTGATGCGCAGGATCAGGACGCTAATCACCTTGCGCCCTGCGAAACTGGCTCGACGGAGTTCGTCCCAACACAATGCGCAATCTGTTATTGCTTTGCTGTCTGGTACTTGGCACGTCGGGGGTTCTCGCAAATGAGCAGGACAACCTTGAGGTATCGCCTGCCCTCACTCCCTCCATAACGGACAATACTCGTCAGCTGCTTCGCGTGGGTATGATCGATTTCCCCCCCTATTCCTTCCTTGATGAAACTGGTCAGCCTGCGGGAATGTTTATACCGCTTATCAACAAAATAGCCGAGAAGGCTGGCTACCAGACCGAGTACCTCGTGTTGCCCATAGCACGATTGGTCCAGAACCTGCAGGACGGGACAGTGCATATATGGCCAGGCGTTGAGGGCAAACCGGAATTGGCAGAACATACCTGGGTGAGTCGTCAACTGCTCGGCTATGTCAGCATCAACTTGTATTTCCGCGACGGCACGCCTGCTCCGGCCTGGCCAGAAGATCTGCGCCACGAAAATCTGATCATGCTCACTGGCTATGACTACTGGCCCTCGCTATTCGCCGTGATTGATAACCCAGCCAACGGCATAAGAGTGCAACGCACTCACAGCCACCGCGGTGCCATCGGCATGCTTGAGCGTAACAGAGCCCGGTTTCTGCTGAACTACGGAGCGCCCATGCAGCAGGCGCTGCGTATGCGGCCCGACCTGAAACTGAACAACAAGCCGTTGCACTGGGTTCCACTACGCATGATCGTCTCCCGTCAGTCATCCATGGGTAGCCAGAGCCTGTTGGAGAAGCTCGATCTCAGCTATCAGGAGCTCATGGAAGAGGGTGAGGACCTTTCCCTGCCCAGTATATAGACCCATAGCCCCTATGCATGGCGAGCTCTTCGAACAGTGAATGCAGCGGCGCGGCAAACCGATGTTTGCGATAGTACCGGTTATTCGTCACCTTCCCGCGATCCGGAGTAACCATGCGCCCAACTGAACACCAGATGCTCGATGTAAACGGAATCCGTCTCAGTCTTTATACGGCGGGGCCGGTTGATGGTGCTCCGGTCTGGCTACTGCATGGATTTCCCGAGTGCTGGTACTCCTGGCGCCATCAGCTCGACACACTGGCAGATGCGGGCTACCGGGTGCATGTGCCTGAAATGCGCGGCTATGGTGAATCCAGCGCCCCGGCCGACCCTGGCGCCTACGACCTGATCACCATTTGCGCGGATATTCAGGCAGCCATGAATGTATTGGGCCATCAACAGGTGGCCATGATCGGACATGACTGGGGTGCACCCATCGCATGGCATCTGGCATTACTGGAGCCCACTCGTGTCAAGGTTGTCTGTGGTATGTCAGTCCCCTTTGGCGGACGTCCCAAGAGACCGGCAATCGAAGTAATGCGTGAGCTTTACCAGGATCAGTTCCACTACATGCTGTACTTTCAAAAACTCGGACTGGCCGAGGCGGAAATGGCCGAGGATATACCGAGAACCATGCGCGTAATGATGCACGGCATGTCGAGCACCGCGGGAGGCAGTACGCTGGTCCAAGACAAACCGGCTGACAGCCGCTGGCTGGATGATCGAGTTGATGCTGGAAGCCCTCCCGCCTGGTGCCCGCCAGAGGCATTCGAGGTCTATGTGAAGACCTTCGAGCAAAGTGGCTTCCACGGCCCGGTCAGTTGGTATCGCAACTTCGAACGCAACTGGGAACGCACTGCCAGCCTTGCCGGTCAACAGATACTGCAGCCAGCGCTCTTTCTGATCGGCGATCAGGATCCGGTAGGTGAGCTGGAAGCCTATACAATCAAGAAGATGCCCTCTGTAGTACCGCTGGTAGAGCAGCATGTGCTGGCCGATTGCGGACACTGGATTCAGGCTGAAAAGCCGCAACAGGTCAACGAGCTGCTTACTGCCTTCCTGCGAGCGCATTATTGAGCAACGGACACAACTGGAGCATCCCGATGGCTTTTCCCGATCTAGCTGGCAAACGTATTTTACTGACCCAGGCCGATGTCTTCATGGGTCCGGTGCTCATGGAAACGCTTCTTCGCTGTGGTGCTGACGTCATCTCCAGCACTGCGACTTTAGAGGAGACCCACGCGGCAGACGAGCTGATTGCGCAAAGCGGGGAGTTGGATGTACTTCTTATCAATCTTGGCGTGCCCGCCCCTTCAACTCCGGCCGAACAGGCAGATGATGCCGAATGGCGGCTGATGTTCGAGCGGATGGTCGATCCACTGCAACGGTTGGTTCGCGCCGTACTGCCGGGCATGATCGAGCGCCAACAGGGCAAGATACTGCTTATGGGCAGCGCCTCGGCCCTGCGCGGCATGAAGCGGGCCTCAAGCTACAGTGCCGCGCGGGGCGCGCAGCTGGCCTACGTGCGCTCAGTCGGCGTTGAAGTCGCGAAACACAACATCCAGGTCAATGCGATTGCCCAGAACTTTGTCGACAATCCGACTTACTTTCCGCAGTCAATTCAGAGCAATCCCGCTTTTCAGGAACGTATTAAACGCGAGGTACCTCTGGGACGCCTGGTCTCGGCAGATGAGGATGCGCAGTTCGCCGCATATCTTTGCAGTGATGCCGCCAACTGTTTCGTCGGCCAGGTATTCCCGGTTTGCGGAGGCTGGGCGGACTGAAATATCGGTCACCGGTCACAGATTGTGTAACAGAGGTCCGGCGGTACAAGAAAGTTGTAATGTGATTCTGATATGGTTTTGCCAGATAAAAACCGATAAGAGAATTCACCATGCCGCCTTTTTCGTTGCGTCTGGCTTACCTGGCCTCTGCTCTGGCTCTATCCTGCCCCTCCGTTCTCCTGGCCCAGCAGAGCGGCCCGTCGCTGGCCGATGCAATCAGCGCAGCAGGTAATTATCCGGGCTATCAGAACCGCATAAGCGCAGCCGAGCTGCAGAACCTGCTCAACGCTGCATCACAATCGGATCAGGCCTTAATCAATACTGCATCTGCGATCATAAACCGCAGTCGCGAATCCGGTCTTTCGGTCTATGTGGAAACACTCGGGTTGGTCAGCACCGCCCAATCCGCCCTGCTCGAACAGATGTTGTACGACCGCTATAACGGCTTGGCCTCTACATCCAAACCACCTGCCGCCGACAGCAACACAGGCGGCCTGAGCACGGGCTGGTTGCTGGGCGGTGCGGCCGTTGTTGGCGTTGCTGCGGCAGTTGGCGGGAGTAGTGGCGGCGGTGGCGGCGGTGGCAGCAGCGCGCCGGTACAGGATCCAGTTATTGACCAGAATCCCGGCCTGCCGACTCCGCCAACCGCGCCAGTGACGCCACCCAACGAAGAGCCCGCTCCCACTCCCTCAGATCCGGACCCAGCGCCGGATTATGGACCCGAGCCCGGGCCGGAGAACCCTGCTGACAAGCTACTGCCACTGCCCTCTGAGCATACCTTTACCAATGGCTATAACCTCACCTATGGGCATGTGGCCCATGACCGCGGCTTCACTGGCGAAGGTAGCCGCATAGCGATAATCGACAGTGGTATACGTAGTACGCACATTGAATTGAACGGTCAGATCGCGGGCCACTATAACGTACTGACCAATCAGACCACCGCCCAGGCCGGCAGCGACAGCGGCGACCATGGCACTCATGTGGCCGGTATTCTGGCCGCTCGGCGCGACAATACGGGAACCGTGGGTTACGCCTATGGATCACAACTGCTGAACGTGCGCTTCACCAACGACGCCGACGAAATCACTGCCACAGACCAACAACTGGCAACGGGCTTTGCCTGGGCGCGTAACAATGGTGCCCGCTGGTTCAATAACAGCTGGGGTGTCGATACCACTGCGGCCGAGGCAGGTCGGACCACCATCCAGGCTGCATTTCCGGCACTACTTGCCGAGTGGCGCACCGGCGTGAGCGATCAACGCGTCTATGTCTGGGCAACTGGCAACGAATCAGCCAGCCAGCCGCTGGTCTTTGCTGCGCTACCCTCGCTGTATCCGGAACTGCAAAACCACTGGATCGCCGTAGCAAGCGTGGATTCGGATACCGGTGCGCTCTCCTCATTTTCCAGCGCTTGTGGCGATGCCGCACAGTGGTGCCTGGTTGCTCCAGGAACTGATATCGTCTCGAGCATCAATCTGGGCGATAACCGCTATGGCAGGTTTTCCGGCACATCGATGGCAACCCCGGCAGTAACGGGAGCCTTGGCCGTAGTCAGTCAGGCATTCCCCACACTGTCCAGCGCGCAAGTAGTACAGCGGCTTCTCTACACGGCAAACAAGGAAGGCCGTTACGCGGATACCAGCCTGTATGGGCAGGGTTTGCTTGATCTGGAGCTGGCTACCCGACCGGTGGGTGGATTGACTCTGGTTGGTACAAACGGCGCCGCTATGCCAATAGGTGATTCCGCACTGATTCTGGGCGCGCCCTTCGGTGCAACCAACCCCCTCGCCGGCTTGCAGGTGATGACTACCGACCAGTTGAACGCCGGCTTCGCCCTCGATCTCGGTCAATTTCTATTACCCCGAAATTTCCGTTATGACAGCGCCCGCGGCTTCAGCCGGCTGAGCCGCAGTCAGGTTACTGAAATCAACGGACAACAACGTCTTACCCGGTTTGCCGGGGAGGGTCGCAGTGACAGCCTGGTAATAACGTTGCGTCAGGGCAACGGCCAATCTCTTTCGGTTGGCCAGGTCGACAGCATGGATATGCTTGATGGTCGATCGTCCCGAGTGGGATTGAGCCAACTGGATGCTGGCCTGGCATCACCATTCTGGCTACAGCAGCAAGGCGAGCAGGCCCTGGCCATCCGTCAGCGTCTACCGCTGGGCAGCGCGAGTATTGAAGTCACCAGCGCTGCCAGTGCCTTCCGTCACGGGATATCCATCGGGCTGAGCGCCGCCAATAATCATTATGCAGCGACCCTCGAAGCCGGTTATTTGCGAGGCCGGGACAGCCTGTTCGGCAGTAGCGGGCGCGGTGCATTTGACCTGTCTAGCGCCAGCCAGACGCTTTACACCGGTGTGCGCGGCCAGATGCATCTTGGCGCACTGACATTCGAGCATGCAGGCTATCTGGGGCAGACGCAGATAGAGGGCTCGGGGTTGTTCGGTGACCTGGGTCCAATCGTCAGCAGCAGCTGGTTGCTCTCCGGAGCCTATACCCAGGGTATGGAAGACTGGGGGCTGGTATTACAGCAGCCTTTGCGGGTCGAGTCCGCCAGCGCAAACGTCAAGATTGCCACCGGATACAACGGCAACCTGTTCGACATGCAATCTTTCGCCCTGAATCTGGCGCCGGACGGACGTCAGATGAATCTTGAAGCGTTCTGGCGCAAGCGTCTGCCGGGAAACCGGGACATCAAGCTGTCCTGGCTAGGAATCCGGGAGCCCGGCCATCAGGCGGACGCCGCACCCATGCAGATTCTAATGGGACAATGGCAGCAACGTTTCTGAGTCTTTGGCAGGCCTCGCAAGAGGCCTGCCATTGTTCAGCCAGGCAGCCTTATTCAGCGGTCAGGTAGGATGAGCGGGTCAGACCAAGGCGCAGCGCATCGACAAAACGCGCTCGTTCGGCCGACGTAAGCTTCGCACCGGCAACCTTGTCGCGGTAGCGAGTAACCAGCTCATCGGGCTCGAAATGCACGTATCGCAGCATATCCTCAATGGTGTCGTGGGTCTCGATACCACCATGGACGACCGTGCCATCGCTGCGCAGGTACACGTTCACCGAATCGGTATCACCGAACAGGTTGTGCATGTCGCCCAGAATCTCCTGATACGCCCCCACCATGAAAATGCCCAGCAGGTAGTCTTCGCCCTCGCGTAGTTCATGGACCGGCAGACTGTTCTCGATGCTTTGCTCGTCTACGTAGTGCCGTATCTTGCCATCCGAATCACAAGTCAGGTCCTGGAGTACCGCACGGCGCATGGGCTCCTCGTTCAAGCGATTGATCGGCATGATCGGCAGCACCTGATCAATTGCCCAGGTATCAGGCAGACTCTGGAACACGGAAAAATTGCAGATGTACTTGTCAGCCATCTTGTCGTTCAGCTCATCGAGCACCTGCCTGTGCGAGCGCTGACGCGCCTTGAGTAGCGTATGCAGTCGTGAGCAAAGGGCAAAATAGCATTGCTCGGCCAGGGCCTTCTGAGACAGGTTCAGCTTGCCCTCAGCATACTGGGCCGCCACGTCACTCATGTAGTGGGTAGCACGCCAGTAGGTTTCGGTAACCATCTCGATATCATTGTGATCAAGCAGTCCGACAAGATTGCGCACCACCTGAGGCAGGCTGTCGATATCCTCGATCGGCGGTACCGTATCGTTGTGTCTTTCCACATCGGTTACCTGCACCACCAGCACGGCATGGTGGGCCGTCATTGCCCGTCCGCTTTCAGAAAAAATGTGCGGGTGAGGCAAATCCTGTTCCTCACAGAAATCCTTGAGCATGCTGACGATCGTGTGCGCGTACTCGCCAACGTCATAATTGATAGAGCTGGCGTTGCGCGAATGTGTGCCGTCGTAATCGACACCCAGACCACCACCCACATCGATGTGGTCCACCGGTAACCCGAGGGAGCGCAGCTCACCGAAGTACCGTATCGCCTCGCGGAATCCATGCTGGTAATCAGCCAGGTTGGCGATCTGAGAGCCCATATGAAAGTGCAGCAGGCGCACACCGTCCTGCAGTCCAGCACCCCGGAACTGCTCGACCACTCGCAGAAGTTGCGCAGCGGAGAGCCCGAACTTGGATTTTTCTCCACCGGTATCCGCCCACTTGCTCGAAGCCAGCGATGATAGCCGCACACGCAGACCCACCTGCGGCGTAACACCCAACCTTTCGGCCTCGTCGATGACAAGCCGAACCTCGGACTCCTTTTCGATAACGATAAACACGTTATGACCCAGCTTTTGCCCGATCAGCGCCAGGTTGATGAATTCGCGGTCCTTGTAACCGTTGCAGACAATGGTGCCACCCTTCGGCGCCAATGCCAGCACAGCCATCAATTCTGGCTTTGAACCAGCCTCCAGGCCGATAGAGACGTTCTCGGTGGCGATGATATTCTCGACCACAGCCTCCTGCTGATTAACCTTGATCGGGTAAAGCGCCGTGTAACCGCTGCCATAATCGAGCTCTGCAATACTGCGGTCGAAGGCACCGGTCAATTGGCGTACACGATCCTGAAGAATGTCCGGAAAACGCACTAATAACGGCAGGTCTAGTCCGCTGTCGCGCAGCTGGGAAACCAGCTCGTGCAAATCAATCGGACGGCCATCGGCTCCGCGGGGCATCACATCTACATGGCCCTGTTCATTGATATTGAAATAGCCGGCACCCCAATGACGGATTCCGAAAACGCTGCGGCTGTCTGCAACCGTCCAGTCTGATGCGTCTTCCTTGCGCGAACGTCGCTGTGACACCATTTATTCCACCTCCTGAATTAGGGTCTTCTAGACCCCTGAAACTCGAAAACAGGCTATAGGATAAAGCAAAACCGCCAACCCCGCCTGCCCGCAAAGCCCGATAGCAGCCTATTTACCATCTGGATGAAGGCCCTCACCCTCTGGCCGCAATACCCATCAACCGCTAATGTGCGTGTCACCTAATGGGGCCGCAGGGCCAAAAAGATCAAGGAGCATTATCATGCAGCAATATTTCAGCCTTGCTGGTCGCACAGCACTGGTGACCGGCGGCAGCCGTGGAATCGGAAAGATGATTGCGAAGGGGTTTCTGGAAGCCGGCGCCCGCGTCATCATTTGCAGCCGCAAGCTTGACGAGTGCGAGGCAACAGCCAAGGAACTGGGACAGTACGGAGAGTGCCTGGCGCTTAGCGCCGACCTCTCTTCCGAAGAAGGGGCCCGTCAGTTATACGCCGATTTACAGCCGCACTGCCAGCAACTGGATATCCTGGTCAACAATGCAGGAACCAGCTGGGGCGCACCTCTGGAAGACTTCCCAGTCAAGGGCTGGGAAAAGGTCATGCAACTGAACGTGACCTCGGTATTCAGCTGCATCCAGCAGCTACTACCCCTACTGCGCAAAGCGGGCTCGGACGCAAATCCGGCGCGCGTCATCAACATCGGCTCTGTCGCTGGCATCAGCGCCTTCGGCGAGCAGGCCTACTCCTATGGCCCAAGCAAGGCAGCGGTACATCAGCTGTCGCGCATGCTGGCCAAGGAACTGGTTGGCGAGCACATCAACGTCAACGTTATTGCGCCAGGGCGATTCCCGAGCAAGATGACTGGGCACATCCAGAACGATCCGGCGGCACTAGCAGAAGACTGCAAGTTCATTCCAATGAAACGATGGGGGCGCGAGGATGAGATGGCCGCACTGGCTATCATGCTGGCCAGCACTGCAGGCGCCTACATGACCGGCAATATCATTCCAATTGATGGCGGCTTTACGCTTTAGAGCGCAATTGGCAGCGGCACTCACGGTGCCGCTGCCATCCGGCCCTATTCCGTACTGAAAACCGCTACGTTCTTGCCTTTCGCCTTCGCCCGGTAGAGCGCCTTGTCAGCGCACTCAAGCACATCGTCAGGGGTTGCACCGTCTTCAGGCCAGAAGGCACCACCGATACTGCAAAACACCCGAGCCTCACCCGCCTCCAGCATGACTGGCAGACTGACCGCCTTGAGGATACGCTCGGCGAGCTGGCGAGCAATACGCTGGATTTCGCCCGCACCAGGGGCCAGCAGTATGACAAATTCGTCGCCGCCCAGGCGCACCAGCAGATCGCCCTCCCTCACCTTGGACTGCAGTCGTTCGGCTACCACCACCAACAACTCATCACCTGCCGCATGCCCCATCTCGTCATTGACCTTCTTGAAGCCATCCAGATCGAGAAATAGCAGGGCCAAGGGAAGGGAACCGTCGTGGCGATGCAGAAAACGCTCGAATGCCGCGCGATTAGCCAGGCCAGTGAGGCTATCGGTAAGTGCCAGCTCGGACATCTCATCGAGCCGACTTTCCTGGTGTCCCAATGCATCCACCAGGTGCCGGATCGAAGCGCCGAGCGTCTCGATTTCGCGCACTCCTTTGATAACCGGAATCTGAGCGTACTGTCCTGCACTAAGCCGGTCGGCAGCCTTGGCAATGCGTTTGAGCGGGGCTGTCAGATAACTACTCAGCAACCAGCCCGCGATAGCAAAGACCAATGCCAGTAACGAGCCCGCGATAAATATGAAAGCCTGCGCATCATCGGCTGGTTGATCGGCAATAGCCAAAGGCTGACGCGCTACCACTACCCACCCCAGGCCAGCATAATCTTCGTGGCCATCGGCAAAAGCCATAGCCGTGAGGTACTTAGCCTCCCCTGGCCACTCGACGACTCGCCACAGACCCGCCGGCTCCCGGCCCGAGACGGGCAAAAAACCCTCAACTTGTTGGCCGATCCATCCCTTGGGGCCAAGCAAGACAGAACCGTCAGCTGCCAGGACGAAAAACTCGGCTCCCCGTCGCTGTTGAGTGGCTCGCAGCAGTGATCGGCTGATCTCCCCGGCCCAGGACCAGGAAAGATGGGCAGCGAGCACGCCCAACAATTGATCGTCAGCATCACGAATGGGCCAACTGATATCGACAAACTTCATAGTCTCGCCAGAGGGGTTGGGCAGCAGACTCTGGAGCAGAAGCGCCTCGTGCACATCGCCAATAAAAAGCCCATTCAGGGCCTCACGGTAGACTGGACGGTGGGAGATATTGACGCCCTCGAGGACCCGATTGCTTCCGACCGAGACTGTTCCCTCGGGATCCAGCAGGCCTATCCAGGCCAACGCCGGCATCTTGGTGCCGAGCTGGTCGAGCAAGCGCATTTGCTCCTCACGCGATCTCGGCTCGCGAAGTGCATCAAGCTGAGCAAATACCTCAAGAATGGCAGCGCGCGTTGCCATATCACGGTCCAGCCGGTCACCCATCTGATAGGCCAGCTCCACCAGCTCGCGGCCCGACTCCTCGCGCAGCCGCTGGGACAGGTCAGCATTGATGAAGGAGCCAAGCAGCCAGCTCAGCAGGGCCACGATCAACGCGATAAGAGCGGCGAGACGTGTCCGAAGGCTAGTACTGAGGCCCATTAGGGAATCCTCGGTTTGGTCATATTTTCAGAATCATACCTGTGCAACTGGGTTCAATACGATAGTGAGCACCCAATTCGCGTATTCCGGACCGCTCCCAGAGAACTGCTGCAGCCCTTGGACAATGCTGCTATGCACACTAATATGACGAATCTATTTAACAGCTATAAATATTATATGAGCAAGGATTCTGCCCTGTACGCACCTTTAACAGCGGGTTGAGATAATTTTTCATATATGTTTATCATGTATAAAGTATTTACACGTAAATATTGGACACCCATGACGCAGACACCCGTAACACTTAGAAAACCAGAGGCCACAGACGGTCTCGCCCTGAATGAATTGGTGGCGCGCTGTAAGCCTTTGGACACCAATTCGGTTTACTGCAACCTTTTGCAGTGCAGTGATTTTCGCGATACCGCCATCGCTGCCCTCACCGACGAGGGAGATCTGGTTGGATTCATTTCCGGCTACCGGCCACCCAACCGGTCCAATACGCTTTTTGTCTGGCAAGTAGCAGTAGATAGCCGGATGCGCGGTCAAGGCTTGGCGCTGAAAATGCTGATGACGCTGGTCAAACGCGTTGCAGTAGAAGGCGTTGACCACATCGAAACTACGATTTCACCCGGTAACGAAGGTTCCGAAGCGCTGTTCAAGAAAGCCTTCCGTGAGCTCGGCGCCGAGTATGCAACCAGCGTTCTTTTTTCCAGCGCAGAACACTTCAGCGGTAAGCATGACGACGAAGTGCTCTATCGCGCAGGACCTTTTGCAATCAAGACTGCCTAAGAAATTGAAATCAGGAGATACCATGAACACCTTCGAACAATTCGAAAAACATGAATCCGGCATCCGTAGCTACTGCCGTTCCTTCCCCGTCCTGTTCAAACAGGCACGCGGCGCAGAACTGATCACCAGCGAAGGCAAGCACTATATCGACTTCCTCGCCGGCGCCGGAACGCTGAACTACGGTCATAATCACCCGGTCCTGAAAAAGGCCCTGATCGACTACATTGCCGAAGACGGCATCACTCACGGCCTGGACATGTATTCCGGCGCCAAGGAAACCTTCCTTGAAGCGTTCCATCGGATCATCCTTGAGCCGCGCGGTTTTGGTGATTACGTTACCCAATTCAGTGGCCCTACCGGAACCAACTCGGTTGAAGCAGCCCTTAAGCTGGCCCGCAAGGTGACTGGCCGCAATAACGTCATCAGTTTTACCAACGGCTTCCACGGCGTTACCGTCGGTGCTCTGGCTGTAACAGGCAACCAACACCACCGCGGTGCCGCAGGCGTCCCGCTGACCGACGTCAGCCGCATGCCCTATGCCAACTACTTCGGTGAAGGCGTTAATACCATCTCCATGATGGACAAACTGCTTAGCGACCCCAGCAGCGGAATAGACAAGCCAGCTGCAGTTATCGTTGAAGTGGTTCAGGGCGAAGGCGGGCTTAACACCGCATCCGCAGAATGGATGCGCAAACTGCAAAAGCTTTGCAGAAAGCACGAGATGTTGTTGATCGCTGATGACATCCAGGCAGGCTGTGGCCGTACCGGCACGTTCTTCAGCTTTGAGGGCATGGGTATTCAGCCTGACATCATCACTTTGTCCAAGTCGCTGAGCGGTTACGGTCTTCCCTTTGCGGTGGTCGTAATGCGTCGCGAGCTGGACCAGTGGGAACCGGGCGAGCACAACGGTACTTTTAGAGGCAATAACCTGGCCTTTGTAACTGCTGCTGCAGCCATGGAACACTTCTGGACCACTGATGAATTCGCCAAGAGCGTCCAGGCCAAAGGCAAGATGGTCAAGGACCGCATGCAGAAGATCGTTCGCAAGCATGGCCCTGATTCATTGTTCGTCAAGGGCCGCGGCATGATGGTCGGTATCAGCTGCCCCAACGGCGAGATAGCCTCAGCTATCTGCCGCGAAGCCTTCCAGCACGGCCTGGTCATTGAAACCAGCGGTAATCACAGCCAGGTCGTCAAATGCCTTGCACCGCTGGTTATTACCGAAGAACAGATTGACAAGGCCATGACGATTCTCGACGCAGCGTTCGCGAAAGTCATGAATGAGGAAATCGCCGAACAGGCGTCTTGAGGAGAACATAATATGATCGTACGTACACTGAAGGACTGCGAAGCCTCGGATCGCCGGGTCAAGTCGGATAACTGGGAAAGTACCCGTATGTTGTTGAAGGACGACAACATGGGCTTTTCCTTCCACATCACCACCATTTATGCCGGTACCACAACGCACATCTGGTACAAGAATCATCTGGAGTCGGTTTACTGCATGAGCGGTGACGGCGAGATCGAGACCATTTCTGATGGCAAGGTCTACAAAATCGAGCCGGGCGTGCTATATATTCTTGACAAGAACGATGAGCACTGGCTTCGTGGCGGCAAGACCGACATGAAAATGGCATGCGTATTCAATCCGCCATTGAGCGGCAAGGAAGTGCATGACAAGGACGGCGTCTATCCGGTTGACGATAGCGTTTCTGGCTGATTGCCAGCTTCCAGCGGGGGCGCATGTAGTAGGCGTCTGCCAAGAGCGCATTATATGCCCCTGCTGGCAGTGACGGCTGAAGCCGTTGGTAAGAAGTCACCCGCACCCTTCCAGGGATGCGAGCAACATTCACCAACGCAAAATGAGAATTATGCATACAGTAGAAAAAATCGGCGGCACCTCGATGAGTCGCTTCGACGAAGTACTAGACTCCCTTTTCATCGGTGACCGTAAAAAAAGCGAGCTGTACAACCGTGTTTTCGTCGTTTCCGCCTACGGCGGCATGACGAACCTGCTGCTGGAACACAAAAAGTCCGGTGAGCCCGGCGTGTACGAGCGATTCGCCGACGCCCAGAATGAAGATGCCTGGCTGGATGCGCTTGATGCAGTACTGGTCAGCATGCAAGCCAAGAACGCTGAACTCTTCAGCGGTGAATATGAGCGTCAGGCAGCAGATCGCTTCATAGAAGGCCGCATAGGCGACGTGCGAGATTGCATGCTCAGCCTGCAGCAGCTGTGCACCTACGGTCACTTTCAGCTTACAGAACACCTGATGAAAGTACGCGAAATGCTGGCTTCACTGGGTGAGGCTCACAGTGCTTTCAATACCGTACTGGCCTTGAAGAAGTACGGCGTCAATGCACGCCTGGTCGACCTCACAGGTTGGAATCAGGCTGAACCGAAGCCGTTTCTGGAAATGATCAAGGACAGTTTCGCCGGGATCGACCTTAGCAAGGAGCTGGTGGTTGCCACAGGCTACACACATTGCAGCGAAGGTCAGATGAATACCTTTGACCGCGGGTACAGTGAGATCACTTTCGCTCAGATTGCTGCCACTACCAGCGCGCGCGAAGCCGTGATTCACAAGGAATACCATCTTTCCAGCGCCGATCCGAACCTGGTAGGCCTGGATAACGTGGTCACCATTGGTCGTACCAACTACGATGTGGCCGACCAGTTATCCAATCTGGGTATGGAAGCAATACACCCCAAGGCTGCACGCACATTACGTCGCGCGGGCATTCAGCTCCGCATCAAGAATGCGTTCGAACCCGACCACGCAGGTACTCTGATCAGTCAGGACTACTGCAGCGAGAAGCCCTGCGTAGAGATTATTGCCGGTCGCAAGGACGTTTTTGGCCTGGAGGTCTTTGACCAGGAGATGCTCGGTGACGTGGCCTACGATATCGAGATAACCAAGTTGCTCAAGCAGCTCAAGCTGTATGTAGTCAACAAGGACTCCGACGCCAACAGCATTACCTATTACGCCTCCGGCTCACGGAAGATGATCAACAGAGCGGCACGCCTGATCGAGGAAAAGTACCCCATGGCGGAAGTGCACGTGCACAATATCGCCATCGTCTCGGCCATCGGCTCCGATCTGAAGGTCAAGGGTATTCTGGCCAAGACAGTCGCCGCACTGGCAGGCGCTGACATCAGCATCCAAGCCATTCACCAGTCGATCCGTCAGGTGGAAATGCAGTGCATCATCAACGAAGATGATTACGATGCTGCAGTGGCTGCACTTCACCGGGCGCTAATTGAGCCCGAAAATCACGGTGATGTAATAGCTGTCGCATGAAATGTCGCGTGAAATGTCGCGTGACATAGCCACCTGAAACACAATGGCGGCAAAACAGAAAAAAGCTGCAAGTACATGCTTGCAGCTTTTTTTATGGCTGATTGCTAGCCCCTGTCAGGCCAGGCCCCTAGAATGGCCCATAACGACACAAAGAACGGGAATTCCATTTTGATCGAAGCTGTCTGGATCGCCTTTGCTTTCATCCTCGGCCTGATCATGCGTCAGGTTGGACTGCCACCACTGATTGGTTACCTTGCAGCGGGTTTTTCGCTGGCAGCCTTCGGTGATTTCTTTGGCGTCGGTCCGCAGGACAGCTACATTCTGGCGCACATTGCTCATCTTGGCGTTCTACTGCTGCTCTTTACCGTCGGCTTGAAGCTCAAGCTCAAGAATCTGGTGCGCCCAGAGGTGATCGGCGGCAGCCTGATCCACTTTGTGCTTTCAACTGTGATTTTCCTGCCTGGCATCCTGGTGCTGCTGGACATCACTATGCGCGAATCGATACTGCTGGCAGTAGCCCTGTCCTTTTCCAGTACCGTGCTGGCAGCCAAGGTACTTGAGAGCAAGCGTGAGCTCCGTGCCTTTCACGGCCGCGTAGCCATCGGCGTGCTGATCATGCAGGACCTAATCGCCCTGCTGGTCATCAGCATTGCCAGCGGCACCACTCCCTCGGCATGGGCATTGCTGGTATTCGCAATACCGCTGCTCAAACCCATGCTATATCGTCTGCTGGATATGTGTGGCCACGAGGAGCTACTGGTATTGCTGGGTCTGTTCCTCGCGCTGGTAATCGGTGGCGTAGGTTTCGAATCAGTTGGATTAAGTTCCGAACTGGGCGCGCTGGCATTCGGAGCGATGTTAGCCAACCACAAGCGAGCTGGTGAGTTGTCACAATCGCTGTGGAGTCTGAAAGAGGTCTTTCTGGTCGGTTTCTTTCTGCAGATCGGTATTGGTGGATTGCCTGACGCCGACGCGATCGTCTTTGCCCTGGTCATGGCGGTGGTGCTTCCCCTCAAGGGTGTACTGTTCTTCTTTCTTTTCCTGCTGTTCAAACTGCGCGCGCGCAGCGCCTTTCTCAGTAGTGCGAGCCTGACCAACTATAGCGAGTTCGGCCTGATCGTCGCCAGTGTGGTTTTGCCGGAGTGGCTGATTCCCCTAGCCATCACTGTATCGCTCTCCTTTATCTTTTCTGCCCCCATCAATCGCTTTGCTCATCCCCTCTATGAACGCCTGGCCAGTCGTCTGATCCCCTTTGAAAGGGATATTCGTCATCCAGACGAACAGCCACTGTCGCTGGGCGATGCGGAGATACTGGTAATGGGTCAAGGCCGCACGGGGCGCGCCGCATACGATAGTCTCACTGCTAAGGGCTACCGGGTAGTGGGTCTGGATTCCGACCCGGTAGCAATCGAGGCAAGCATTGTGGCAGGACGGCGAGCGCTATTTGCCGACGCAGAAGACCAGGTGTTCTGGCAAAGCCTGCAGATGCCTCAAGTGCACTCTGTGGTGTTGGCCATGAACGATGCTGAAGCCAAGACAATCGCAGTTCAAAAGCTGCGCAGCCGAGGGTTTCAGGGCCTGATCGTTTCACACGCCATGTACGAAGACATCGCCGAGCGCATTCTGGATGCCGGCGCAGATCTGGCTTATCTAACCATGAGTGAGGCAGGCAATGGCCTTGCAGAGCAGGTGAATCGAGCGATCATCAGCCGTCAACCCAAGCCGGAAGGCCAAAACGGCTAGTTATCCGAAAGAAGAAATGCGCTCACTTGCTGTGCAGCTGCAAGTGAGTGCTCCTGCATGAAACAGTGTCCGCCGGGCGTCGGGCGTGCAGTTACCCGCGCGTTGTTAGCAGCCAGTTTGCGCGCCGACTGGATGACGAACGGGTAGGTTTTTTCACCGTAAATCAACAGGGTTTCAGTGCGTATGCGCTTCAGGGCGGGCCAGAGGCGGTCGGGCATGCTCTCGAACACATCGGCCTCGCGGGTGGGCCTGCATTTCAATTCGACACCGAGCTCGGCATGATCCTTTAATGCATGATCGATATGGGCGCGGAACGCGGCGTCCTCCCAACCTCTGAAGATGCCACGACCATGCAAGGCAGCATAAGCTGCCTCTCGATCAGGCCAATGGTGGCGACGGGCACGGGCACCATCAGCCATCGGATTACGGCGAATTCCAAGCAGACTCAGGCTGACACGCAACCCAATCAGCTTCAGCGGAAACAGGACCGGATCAAGCAACACCGCGCGCCGGAAAACATCTGGATGAGCCGACAGCATCAAGCTGGTCAGAACCCCGCCGAAGCTGTGCCCACAAGCATATACGGGTACCTCTCCAAACAGGTCGCGCCCAACGGTAAAAGCTTCAAGAGCCAACTCAGCGTTGCGGTTCCAGCCCACAAATGAGCCGCCGTGATCACTTTCGCCATGACCCTGGAGATCACAGAGCCAGAGATCAAAATCCTGTGCCAGTAATGCCAGCATCGGTTCGTAGGTGCGCGTGCAAAAGCCGTTACCGTGCAAAAAATGCAGCAGGGGTTTGCCGCTGGGCGCCGTATGCCAGCCGCGCAGGGTAAAACCAGCGTGGGTATCGTGACTCCAGGGTAACAATTGCATGGGGGCGGCTCTTGTGATTAAAGCGTCATTCTAGAGACCTGAAACGTATCTGTCAGCGGCTTATACGGCCGATCGGATCCTCCCGGGGGCTCCTCCAGTCAGTAGCCCGTTGCTGTTATAACTACTACTTCAACCAATCCAGCGTTAGTAGCAGCCGACGCTCACCCTCCGCTACAGCCGGAGAACGATGGATCAGTCCCCGCCCTACATTGCCCTGCCAGCGCTCACCCTTGAGCAAGGCTACATCGCCGACCCCAAGGATCTGGCTGCTGACCCCGCGGGAGTAGCGATCAATCCCCGGACCACCCAGATACTCGCGCGGCAGCTGGCCCTCCTCCAACCATTCCGAACCGGGTCCGGCATAACTGCTGACCAATCTGACCGGAACGTGATCGACATGCCAGCGCGGACACATGTCCTGATCAAGCAAACGCAAGCGCAGACCTATCAATTGCGCATCGACCAGACTCGCAAAGGCGTCGATCAGATACGCCACATCAGCGATGAATTCGGTGTAGCCCTCGAGCTGGCTCATGGCTCCTGCCAGACGTGGAATAACCACCGGGGTGTCATCCTGACGATCTTTTCTAACCTCCAGGGTATGGGCTTCAGCCAGCTGTCCACTGTGCTGCAGCAAGGCACTGACAAAAGCTTGCACTGGAGGCGCAAGGGGGCGCTGCCAGACCGCCAGATTGACCTCATCGCGAAGGATCTCCAGCAGACTCTCAATCCGGTCGGCCTGGAACCACGTCGGGACTCCAGGATCATGGGCGAACCGCATCAGGCAGCCTGCTCTTCAGACCAGGGTCCGAAGGGGTCGGCCAGCTGGAGCCAGACCTCTTGGCCAAGCGCCATTTCCTGCTCAGTCAGCAGGCAGCTATCAAGCTCCTTGGTCAAACGGTCAAAATCGATATGCTGACCGATAAATACCAGTTCCTGTCTGCAGTCACCCACACGGGCATCCCACTTAGCCATAATGACCTGAACTTCCTGATCATCCTTGGGCCAGTGCTCCCGGGACACCGAGCGCCACCAGCGGCCAGCATAGCTGTAGCGCATAAGCCCACCTGCCTGCGACCAGCTGCCCGCCTCGGACGGTCTGCTGGCCAACCAGAAGTAGCCCTTTGAACGCAGCAGCCTGCCGTTGTCCCAGGTGCGTGCAAGGAAGGCATGAAAGCGCTCGGGATGAAAGGGCTTGCGCGCCGCGTACGTACCGGAAGCAATACCGTACTCTTCAGTTTCCGACACGTGCTCACCACGCATTACCTTGAGCCAGCCCGGCGCCATGGATGCGCGCTCAAAACTGAAACGACCGGTGTTCAATACCTTGTCCAAAGGCACGCCACCCATCACCATCGGTACCATCTCAGCTTCACTGTTCAATCCACGCAGAACAGCCTGTAGCTCTTCACGTGCTGAGGACGAAATCAGATCAACCTTGCTGATCAGAATGACGTCGGCAAATTCGACTTGTTCAATCAAAAGGTCGGTAATCGAACGCTCATCCTCTTCGCCCAGAGTCTCACCGCGGCTAGCCAGACTCTCAGCCGCCTGAAAGTCACTGAGAAAATTGACCCCGTCGACCACCGTTATCATGGTGTCGAGACGTGCCAGGTCAGAGAGGCTGCGGCCCGTCTCATCTCGAAAAGTAAAGGTTTCTGCCACAGGCAACGGCTCGGATATGCCAGTGGATTCAATCAACAGGTAATCAAAGCGACCCTCTGCGGCGAGCCTCGCTACCTCCTCTAGCAAATCCTCACGCAAGGTACAGCAGATACAGCCATTACTCATTTCTATCAGCTTTTCCTGCGCACGATTCAGCGTAACGTCACGCTGTACTTCGCTGGCATCGATATTGATCTCGCTCATATCGTTGACGATAACCGCCACTCGCAAGTTCTCCCGATTTCGCAGGATCTGGTTGAGCAGAGTGCTCTTGCCAGCACCAAGAAATCCCGACAATACGCTCACGGGCAATAGCAAATCATTGTGTTGCATCATGCGCTCTCCAAATAACAATCAGCCTTTAAAACTGTTATAACATAACACTAAAGACATGAAAGATTGAAGCCGTTTTCAGGTAAAAAATCAGCGGGAGCCTCTACGCAGGCGTCTTCAACTGCTAGTATGTGTTTACTACAAAAACAACTGCCACGGCCTCACATGAATCCCGACCTCGGTTTGACGTACCAATTGCAAGCACTCGCCTCCAATCAACCTGTGGAGTTTCTGCAGATACGCTTCAGCGAAATCGATTTTGTGAGTCACGATCTCTGCACGACCCTGTTTGATGTCCCCTGGGGAGATGACGGGGAAATCCACGCGCTGTCCCTGGATTTTGGTCAGGATATTCTTCTGGAGCTTCTAGGCCGTTTGAGTCCGCAAGACCAGCAATCCTTTCTTCTCGAAGTAAACGGGCAATTACCGCCATTCCACGCAAGTCTTCCCGAACCAGTGCTGGTTGAGCGGGTATGGTGTGAGCTGGGAGAAGAGCAGGAGGTGGAAGGGGAAAACTTCATCCCCTTCGTCATTCAGAGCCTGGAATAGTCAACGCAATATGTAATCAACACTGGTAACCACCCGCACCCGTTTGATTTCGGGTGTAAATGGATCCACATCCTCGATCGAGAAGTAGCCCTGTGATGCGCGCCGGATGCTGCCAACACTGGCCTCAGCATCGTGCGCAAACTGATCTGCAGCGGCCCGCGCGTCGCGAGTAGCATCGGCGATCATTTCTGGCTTTATTGACTCCAGGCCGGTAAAGACGAAGCTCGGCTGAAACTCATAGCTCTGGGTCAAAGCAACGCCCGACTTGACCAGTTCGCCAACTGACTGCATCGCCGACTTGACCCCCTCAACATCCTGAGTGCGCACTAACACCGTCGCCTCCGCCCTGTAACGGTCCGCTGGAAGCGTCGAGCCGTAAACATTGGCATGCTGGTCGGTAATCTTGGGCATGGATAGCTGGATTTCGTCCTCCGCGAACCCCTTGAGAAGCAGAAATGATCTGATCAGACTCTGTTGCGACTCGATGTCATTCTGTAACTGGTCCAGACCATTACCGAGGACCGAAAAATTGATCGGCCACAGCGCCAGGTCCGCCTCGACAGTCCGCTCTGCAAGGCCCTTTACGCTAACCACGCGGTCGGCATCGCGAAACTGCAGCATGCCACTTTTGATATTAATTGCCATGAATGCCAAGGCCAGGGCGATGAACGCACCTGCCAACATCTGCCATACCGCACCGGACCTTCCTGTCATTGTTTGAACTCCCGTGATGAATGCAGTGCCACACTATTTGGAATGTATACGCCTCAGCCCCATTGTCAGCAACCGCTTACTCATCCTTGCGCAGGTCTACAGGTATATCCGGATTGGGTATTGGCCCTGGCCGTTTGCCCTGCCCCGCTCGATATTGACGCAATTGGAATACATAGGCGAGGACCTGTGCCACAGCAAGATAAAGCCCGGCGGGAATCTGCTGATCCAGTTCCGTGCTGTAGAATACTGCCCTGGCCAACGGTGGTGACTCCAGCACAACTACATTGTGCTCGGTGGCAACCTCGCGAATACGCTGGGCGACGAAATCGGCGCCCTTGGCTACCAGCACGGGCGCACCAGAGTTCAGTGGATCGTATTTCAAAGCTACGGCAAAGTGGGTCGGGTTAGTAATCACCACGTCGGCCTGGGGTACCTCACCCATCATCCGTCGCTCGGCCATTTCGCGCTGCAACTGGCGAATACGCCCTTTAACCTCTGGTTTGCCCTCGGAATCCTTGAACTCGTCGCGGATTTCCTGCTTGGTCATTTTCAGCTTCTGTTTGTTGTCCCATATTTGAAACGGGATATCCACTGCGGCGATCAGAATCAATGAGCAGGCCAGGAAAATCAGGGCCGTGCCCAGAATCCAGAGACTGTGCCCGATGGCATCGGGCACGGATTCGCTGTCGAGTTCAAGCATTTCGTTCTGAAAAAAGGCAAGTACTCCCAGGGCCATCGCCAGTACCACCAGAAATTTGGCAAGGGCCTTGAGCAGCTCTACCAGCGCCTGGAGCGAGAACATGCGTTTGAGGCCGGCCAGGGGATCCATCCTGCTGAATTTGGGTGCCAGGGATTTGCCACTGAATAACCAGCCACCAAGCATGATCGGGCCCACAATGGAAGCAACAAACAGGACGAAAAATATGGGCCCGAGGATCATCAAGCCTATGTTTACAGACTCGAGCAGGTGTATTCCCATACTGTCAGTACCAAACAGCTCTTCGCGCTCCATGGCAAAGTTGTAGGACATCAGGTCGAGCAGCAATCGGAACATGGCAGGACCAAAGGTGAGCAGACCGACTGCCGAGCACATCACTACCACAAGAGTATTCAATTCCTTGGAACGGGCAATCTGGCCCTTGTCACGGGATTCCTTGAGGCGTTTCTCCGTGGGGTCCTCGGTTTTTTCCTGACCGCTGTCCGGCTGCTCAGACATCAGCTCGCCCTCACCAGTTCACGCAACCAGATAAGCGTGTCGGAAACCACGACCTGGTACTGTTCACCCACACTGCCGATCAGCACCCAGAGTATGAAGATGCCGAATACCAGGGTAAGCGGGAAGCCAATCGAGAAAATGTTCAACTGCGGGGCTGCACGCATCATGACGCCAAAAGACAGGTTGACGATCAGTAACGCAGTAATCGCCGGCAGACCAATCAGCAAAGCCGCGGCAAGCACCCAGGAAAACCTCAGTACCACCGCTTGAAAGTCCGACACTCTGAAAAATTCGCCTATCGGGAGGGTGGTAAAGCTTTCGACCAATACCTCGATAACAATCAGGTGGCCATTGACCGCCAGAAACAACAGCGTGGTCAGCATAGTGAATACCTGAGCAACTACCGCTACCGAGATACCCATTGCCGGATCGTTCATCGAAGCAAAACCCAGACCCATTTGCATAGCAACAATCTGACCTGCAAGCACATGGACCTGGAACAGCAGCTGCAAAACAAATCCCATGGTGACACCGATCAGTATCTGCTCGGCAATAATCGCCCAGGTGCCCAGACTTAATGGATCCAGGGATGGCGGAGAAGGAATATGTGGCGCGACAAGGAAGGTCAACGCCACTGCGAGAAACAGGCGAATACGCGCAGGGACCAGCTGCGTCCCGATCACCGGCATGGTCATCATGACACTGGCAATACGGAAGAAAACCCACATGTAGCTGGATACCCAACGGCTGATATCGGCACCGGAGAGCTCCAGCATCAGCCGATCAGACCCGGTATGCTGCGATACAGGCTATCGGTGTACTCGATAAGTTGGGTAACAATCCAGGGACCCAGAAAAATCAGAGTTATGAAGGTGAGTAGCAAGCGGGGCAGAAAGCTCAACGTTTGCTCGTTGATCTGGGTCGCAGCCTGAAACATCGCCACGACCAAGCCAACCAGCAAGCTCGGCACGACGATAATCGCTACCAGTACAGTGGTAAGCCAGAGTGCCTGGCGAAACAGCTCTACAGCTACTTCGGGGGTCATGGTCCGGCTCCTATGTCACGGCAAAGCTGGCGGCAAGGGTACCAATGATCAGGGCCCAACCATCTACCAGCACGAACAGCATGATCTTGAACGGCAGAGAGATAATCAGCGGCGACAGCATCATCATACCCATAGCCATCAAGACACTGGCCACCACCAGATCGATCACCAGAAACGGAATGAAGATCATGAAGCCTATCTGAAATGCTGTTTTCAACTCTGAGGTGACAAAAGCTGGCACCAGAATATGAAAGGGCACTTCCTGGGGGCTGGTGATGTCATCGCGGCGGGCCAGGCGCACAAAAAGCTCAAGGTCGGTTTCCCGCGTCTGCGCCAGCATAAACCCTCTCAAGGGGATGCTGGCCCGCTCAAGGGCCTGCTGTGGTGAAAGTTCTTCATTCAGGTAGGGCTGCAGAGCGGTCTCATTCATCCGCTCGAATACCGGGGCCATGATGAAGATCGACAAGAATATCGCCAGACCGATCATGATCTGGCTGGACGGCGTCTGCTGCAAGCCTAGTGCCTGTCGCAGAATCGCAAAAACGATGATGATCCGGGTGAAACTGGTCATCATCATCACGAAAGCCGGTATGAAGGTCAGCGCAGACATAAGCAACAGAATCTGCAGGCTGACCCCGTAGGTCTGCCCGCCGTCTTCGTCGGTTGTCAGCGTAATGGCATCCATGCTCAGGAGATCGCCCGCGTCCTGCGCAAATACTGTCGGTGTCACAAAGGTCAATAACAGCAACATCCAGCGAATCATGGCTGTGGCTCCCGCTTGAGCAATGTCCGCAGGGTTTTGGCAAATTCACTGTTCATACCCGACCTATCCGGAACCTCTGCCACCGGCTCATCAAAAGCATGGAGCGTGGTTATCCGCCCTGGAGAGGCACCCAGCAGTAGTTGCTTTCCTGCAACGTCAACCAGAATCAATCGATCACGCGGTCCGAGCGCCAGGCTGCTGATCAGCTTGATCTGCTGCCCTCCATGTGGGGCTAGCGGACCAACGCGGCGCATCAGGTAGCCAATCAGGAATATCAGACCGACGACCAATACCAAACCCAGCGCCAGCTGACCCAGCTGCCCCATAATATTGATCTGGCTCCCCTCTCCAGCCTGCTGCGCATAGGCCGCAGGTGAAGACAGCAGCATCAGTGCACCGCCACTGCAAATACATGCGGCACGCATCAGCGGAGCTTCTTGATTCGTTCAGAAGGACTGATTACATCGGTCAAACGAATACCAAACTTCTCGTTCACCACTACCACTTCACCATGGGCAATGAGAGTGCCGTTTACCTTCACATCAAGCGGCTCGCCGGCCAGTCTGTCCAACTCGACAACGGAGCCCTGGTTAAGCTGCAACAGGTTGCGAATGGTAATATCGGTGTTGCCCACTTCCATTGAAATGGTCACTGGAATATCCAGAATGACATCCAGATTGGGCGTATCGCCGCCAGTCTCGAAGTTATCACCAGGCTGGATAGTTGGCGCGTTGAACTCCTCCATGGCCATGCGTGGCGATTTTTCGCTCTCCGCGAGCATGGCATCAATATCGTCCTGACTGGCGTCGCCCGACTCATCCAGTGCCGCAGCCCATTCATCCGCCAGAGCTTGCTCTTCGGGGGTTACGTCGCCGGAATCTTTGTCATCGGCCATCTTGTTATTCCTCAATGCTGATTATTGGCGTGATTTTATCAATTTCTATGGTGCGTCTTACGGTCGGGCTCAACGCGGCCTGTTTACTGGCCCCAGTATCTGCAGTGCCAGATTGCCCTTGACCGAACCCAACTTGGCCTTGAACGTGGGAACGCCATTGGCGCATAGAACCATATGCTCGGGCAGTTCGACCGGAATCACGTCCCCGGCCTGCATGCTCAGCAGGTCCTTGAGTTTCAGTTGACGCCGCACAACGGTCGCACTCAGCGGCACGCGGGCAGCGGTAATTTCTTCGCGCAGCGCGCGTATCCAACGCTCGTCATGATCGTCCACATCCGACTGCACACCCGAGTCGAGAACCTCGCGAAGTGGCTCGATCATCGAATAAGGGAAGGTGATATGCATATCACCACCGCCGCCGTCGAGTTCTACGTGGAAGGTCGAGACGACCACTACTTCGCTTGGACTGACGATGTTGGCCAGGGCCGGATTGACCTCCGAGTTAACATATTCGAAGTTCACATCCTGAACTGCCTGCCAGGCTTCCTTGAGATCGAGGAAAGTCTGATCCAGCACCATGCGCACCACGCGCAGTTCGGTCGGGGTAAACTCCCGGCCCTCAATCTTGGCGTGCCGGCCGTCACCACCAAAGAAGTTGTCCACCAGTTTGAAGACCAGCTTGGCATCCAGGATGAACAGGGCGGTACCGCGCAGCGGTTTCATTTTGACCAGGTTGAGACTGGTCGGCACGTAGAGCGAGTGTATGTATTCGCCAAACTTCATGACCTGCACGCCTCCGACCGCAACATCGGCGGAGCGACGCAGCAGGTTGAACATGCTGATACGCGTATAGCGGGCAAATCGCTCGTTGATCATTTCCAGGGTCGGCATACGCCCGCGGACGATGCGGTCCTGGCTGGTGAGATCGTAACTTTTGATCGAGCCGGGATCTGAATCGATCTCTGTATCGACTGCCCCATCGTCGACGCCGTGCAAAAGCGCGTCGATTTCGTCCTGTGACAGCAGATCCTGTACGGCCATCGGTAATTCCTATTGCAAGACTATGTTGGTGAACAGCAGGGCTTCGATTACCGGATTACCCAACTCTTTCTCGAGGGTCGACTTTACTGCCAGCGTTGCTCTTTCACGCAGGGCCTCTTTGCCCTCGGGTGTAAAGAGCGACGAAAATTCTTCACTGCTGAATTGCAACACCAGTTCGTTGCGTATCAGTGGCATATGCTGGGCAAGCGCTGCCATCAACTCGGGGTCGCGCCCCATCAGAACCACGTTAACCTGCATGTAGCGTCGACGACCTTCGTGGGTATAGTTCACGACGAAGGCGGGTTCCATCGGCTGGTACAGGGCTGACTGCTGCACAGGTACAGCATCTGCCGCAGCCTCTTCCGGCTCTTCTTCCCCTCCCATGAGAAAGAAAGCTGCACCCCCTGCGGACAGCAAAACCGCCAGAAAAGCGACGCCTATCAGAATAAACAATTTCTTCTTGCTTTTAACCGGGGTGGCTTCGCCATCAGCGGCTGCCTGTTTAACCTGTTCCTGCTTTGCCATGCCAGAATACCGTCACTTGTGCCGTGAAAAAGCCTTTCCACAGACTGTTGAATAGCTTGCTGCACTGACCGTGCCAACTTCCATAGGCCATGCAGTATAAGAGCGCCAAGGATAAAGCTAAGCGAGACAAATGTCTTCGCTTGCAGGTTACAGCATTCCAGACGAAACAAAACCGGGCCTGGGCCCGGTTTGAGGTAATGCGCAAGCCTGAAATCAGGCGTAATAGTCGACCAGCCGACTAGTCTCCGCCTGACTCAATGCGGCGGAGGCTATCATCATGCCTGCTTCATCAGATTCCCGTGTCTGGGTGCCAACCACACCGCGACCGCGGCCATCAGAACCCCCGCCTTCACTATGATGGGCCTGCTGATCCACGGCCGAGTCACCGACGGAAACATTGACCAGATCCATACCCTGCTGATTGAACGCTTCGCGTAAACGGAACATCTGAGCCTCCAGCGCTTCACGCACTGAGGGGTTCTGGGTCACGAACTGGACCTGATGCTCCTGACCCCGCGTCTGGATGTGTATTTCAAGAGGTCCCAGATCAGCCGGATCCAACCGGATTTCGACACTGCGCAGGTTCTGACTGGACATCCACATCATCTTGTCCATGACCGCATCACCCCAGCCTGCCTGGCCGAAGGGCACGTTGAGCGTCTGACTCGCAGCCAATACTGGACGAGCTGCCAGCGCGCCCTGGGCTGCAGCCTGGGTTTGCGTCCCTGGGCGAAGCATCGCCTCGGCCGAATCCGGATCAGACTTTGCAGTCCGACCACCTAGCGCTTCCAGTGTCTCGGCAAGCTTGCCGGCAAAGGCCGCCCTGCCCTCTGCCGCGGCGGGCGTCATGTCCAGATTACGCTGTACCGGTTGCTGCCCATCGGCTGAAACTCCACGCTCAGCCATCGCTCGCAAACCGTTATTACCTGCAGGCTCCTGTCGCATATCACGCTCTGCTCGGGAAGTCTGTTCCTGGGATAACTGAAGACCCGTCGCCCCTGCGTCACGACGCAGTTTTCTGACCGGATCAAGGAGAGGCTCGGCACTTGTCGCCGCGCTGGCAATAGCCGGCGCAGTCTTAACAGCCCCCGGCGCTTCCAGCACGGTGTTCGCCGCTTCAACTGCTTTGGAAGCGAGCTGGGTGCCAACCAGCTCTGCCATGGTTGCCAGCGCGTCAGCCGCGTCGGCGTCCACCGGTTCGCTGGCGGTAACTTCCGTATCCTGAGCCTTGCCCATGAACTGTCGCGCTTGATCCAACCATTGGGACCAGTCCTCAACCAGAGCTCCCAGTTCCAGCTGCTGCTCCTCAGAAGTCTCTCCTGTCTGCAGCGAAGCCGCCTGGTCTTCGGTTTCGCTACGCAGTTCATCCAGCTGCGCAAGCCATTCCTGCATACCCGCCGGCAAGTTCTTGCCGTCTGCGGCAATCTCGGCCAGGTCCAACAGACCCTGGGTCTGTTCGCCCTCGGCATCTCCCAGCAGTTGCATGAGTGCCTCGACATCGTCGGGCTGCTGGTCCATGAGAATCTCGGCAAAATTTGCCAAACCCTCTATCTTGGTATTCTCCGTGGTGCTTGCAGGCGTCACCGAGGATGAAACCTGTGGCGATCCGCCACTGAAAAACGCCAGCAGATTCTGACTGACCGACATTGCGTACTCTCCACTACAAGAAAGGGAATGAAGCCTATTTCCTGTCAATGCAAGTCACGCGCCAGCTTTAGAGTTTTTACAAAAGAAGAGTCTGTATGGGGGGGTCAGCGAGAAGCTGGAATGCCTAGCAACGGAGCAACCCGCTGGAAGCAATATTGAACCTGTTCGAAGCCATCCTGCGCGGCTACCGGATCAGCTTCCAGACCTGCACGCTCAGCTACTTCACAGGCCTCCTGAAGGGCCACTGCGCCCATATTACCGCAGCTGCCCTTGAAACTATGGGCCGCCTGGCGAAAAGCTTCCCAATCTTCCGACTCAAGGCAAAGACGCAACTGGGCAAGACGCTTGTGCGCATCGCGGCTGAAAGTATCAACCAACAACGCATAATCTTCCTGCATCAATTCGCGCAGCGCATCCTGCACACTCGAGTCAATGTCGATGGGCAAATCTGCCATGCCGCTTGTGTCTCCCTGGCTCTCATCAGCCTGTCATCATTCAGGTGCCGGCAGTATGCCCAAGCTGCCAGGCAAACACTACCCTGACCTCGTTACCACGCGGATTGAAGCGTACTTCATCGGAAAGCGCGCGAATCAATTCGAGACCACGGCCCGCATAACCGCCACGGGTGTCGCCTGGGCACTGCTCGACAAAACCCTCGCCGCTATCCTCAACCTCTATGGCCAGGACCCCTCCACCTGCATTCGGCTGATGGTCCAGCATCACGCGTATCCAACCGTCTCTTAGTCCCTGCAAGCGCTGATTGCGGTCACGATAATAACTATTGAAACCCAATGAATCGAGCTTCACGGATGAATCGAGCTGTAATAGCCCATGTTCCAAAGCGTTGCTGTACAACTCGCTGAGGATTGTGAATAGCCTGCCTGCATGGGCACGCAGTCCTGGCACCTCCATCAGGACCTTGAGCAGGAAGGGCAGCGGATTATGCTCTCGAATCGACGCTGCGCGGAAGGTATAAGCCAGTTGCCAGTCCTGACCATCCAGGTGTCTGACATCCTCATGCAGGAGTGTTGCCGGCGGCGCGCTGAGCGGCTGCATGATAACCTCCAGCAAACTGATATCGTCCTCGGGGCTACCATGGAAGGCTTCAAGTGATTCCAGCAAGCCGTCGAATATACCCTCAGGCCGGCCCTGATAACGACCAATGAGATCGACCACTCGCTCTTCACCATATTGATCACCAGCCCGATTTCGGCTTTCGATCACACCATCAGTGAGGCACAAAAGGCGCTCTCCGGTGGTCATCGGCAGCACCACCGGCGTCGGATCAAATCGATCTGAATTCGCTACGGCCAGAGGCAGATGTGTGGAAGGGATCCGATGAAGTAACTCGCCGCTGCGATCCAGCAGCAGCACCTCCGGTAACCCCCCATTCCAGATTGCCACCAGCCCCTTGTCTGGATTGATTTCGATCAGCACCGCGCAGCAGAAGATATCTATCGGGAGTATGCGACTCAACTTGCTGTTCGCCTCGAGCAGAATATCGCTCAGGTTGTAACCACGGGCGGTCATCGAATAGAAAATCTCTGCCAGGGGCATTGCGCCTATGGCGGCGGAGAGACCATGACCTGTGAAGTCGCCGAGCAGAATATGCATGCCGCCGGATGGGCGGTAGGCGGCGAGCAGAATATCGCCATTGAACATCGCAAAAGCCGTTTGCACATAGCGCAGATTGTCAGCACCAAGACTGCCAGCATGGGCCACGCGATCATAGATGATCTTCGCCAATTCCTGCTCGTGTAACAGACGTTCGTGCTGACTGCTGATCAGATCACGCTGATCCTGCAAGGTCTGATGCATCTCCTGCATGCGATTGAAAGCATGGATCTTGGCCTGCAGGATGACTGGGTTGTAGGGCTTGGTGAGAAAGTCATCACCACCGGCCTCAAGGCACTTAACCAGTGCCCCGGTATCAGTCAGGCTGGTAAGAAAAATGATTGGGATCAGGTTCTCGCCCGACTGCAACTTCATCCGGCGAGCAGCCTCGAAGCCATCCATTACGGGCATCAATGCATCCAGCAACACCAGGTCAGGCCGCTGCAAGCTGAACTGGACCAGCGCCTCAAGACCGTTCTCCGCACTGAGCACCTCGTGACCAAGCCGCTCGACCAGTCGAGCAAGGATCATCCGGTCGGTAGGATTATCGTCCGCTATCAGTATCTTCAGCGGGGCTACCTGCTGAAGACGCAGGTCCGTGGACCGGTTGTCAGCCATGGACTATTCGATACTGAAGAGCTGTTCGAAATTAGAGATGCTCAGAACCTTGCGCACATTCTGATTGCAATGAATGATCCGTATTTCAGCTGCATCGCCACCGGCATGATCCCTGAGCAACAACAGCATTCCCAGTGCAGAGCTGTCTATGTAGTCAGTGTCATGAAGATCGACCACAAAGCGTTCGGGGGCCAGTCCGCCGCGTTCATAGGCTTCTCGGAAATCCTGATGCGCGCTGAAATCGAATCGCCCGGACACCTTTATTGTTAGTTCCTGACCGTCTGGGGACAGGATGGCTTTGATGGGCATGTATCTTCCTTATTGATGTCTGCACATGTTTTTAAGTTCTAGCACAGCAAGGGTAACCTGTCAGGGTTTATTTAGGGCGACTTTCGAAGGCACGCTGGGACAATTCATCAAGCAGCTTTTGCTCCTGCCTGTCTGCCTTGAGTCTTGCCTCTTCCCGGTAACGGTCAATCAACTTGCGCATACCTTCCAGCCGCTGATAACGCTGACGCCACTGCTCACGCGCCTTATCCAGACTCTGAGCGTTCCATGTGACAGTCTGCTGCTGCTGCTCGATGGCCGTCTGCATCTGCGCCAGAAAACGCTGGTAATTGAGTAGCCAGTCACGCCCTACGCCTTGCTGCCCACGCTGAACCCAGCCTTTCTGATACTCGCTGCAATAGAACTCCAGGTCCTGTAGGCGCGCACGGGCGCTATCAAGCTGCTGTTGTGCTTCCCCTAGCCTTCCTGCCGCCTTGCGTTCTTCTTCAAGAGCCATGTCTAGCACCGGCACCAGTCGCCGTATGCGGTTTTCACTCATGGCTGATCAGCTGTTCCAGGGCAGTACGGCTGTCAGCCAAGTTGACCTTGACGTGCAGGCCCTGGCGCAGGAAAGCCTGCATCTCGGGCATTTTCTCCATGGCCATATCAGTCAGCGGATCTGATCCGGCGGAATAGGCGCCGACGCTGATCAAGTCACGGCTCTGCTGATAGCGGGCATAAATCTGCTTGAAGCGCTGGGCGCCCTGCATCTGCTCATCATTGACGATCTGCGGCATCGCGCGGCTGATGGAGGCTTCAATATCAATCGCGGGGTAATGCCCTTCCTCGGCCAGCCGGCGCGACAGCACCACGTGGCCGTCCAGAATCGCACGTGATGCATCGGCAATTGGATCCTGTTGATCGTCACCCTCGGACAACACCGTATAAAAGGCAGTGATCGATCCACCGCCCTGCTCCGCGTTGCCCGCCCGTTCTACCAGTTGCGGCAGCTTGGCAAACACCGATGGTGGATAACCCTTGGTGGCCGGAGGCTCACCGATGGCCAAAGCAATCTCACGTTGGGCCTGGGCGAAGCGGGTCAGCGAGTCCATGAGCAGCAGCACATTCTTGCCCTGGTCACGAAAGTACTCAGCGATGCGGGTGCAATACATTGCCGCCCGTAGCCTCATGAGCGGCGCATCGTCAGCAGGTGAAGCAACCACGACTGAGCGGGCCATACCTTTTTCACCCAGGATCTGCTCGATGAACTCCTTCACCTCACGACCCCGCTCACCGACCAGGCCCACGATAGTGATATCGGCATCGGTGAAACGCGTCATCATCCCCAGCAACATACTCTTGCCCACCCCGCTGCCGGCGAAAAGACCCAGACGCTGGCCCCGCCCGACAGTCAGCAAACTGTTGATCGAGCGAATACCCACATCCAGTGGCTCTTCAATCGGATGGCGCTTGAGCGGATTGATGGTCGGTCCGTTCAGATCTACCCAGTCGTCAGCCCGGAAATCGCCTTTGCCATCCAGTGGTCGACCAATACCGTCCACTACACGGCCCAGCATTGCTGTGCCCATGGGTAGCTTGCCGCCGCCCTTCGATGGCACCACGCGGGCTCCCGGCTGGACACCCTGCAGGCTGTCCACCGGCATCAGATAAATCTTGCTGCCGGCAAAACCCATGACCTCGGCTTCAATCTGGCTACGCCCCTGGGCTGTATCACTGATCACCAGGCAGCGGCTACCTACCGGCGCCTTGCAACCTTCAGCTTCCAGGGTAAGACCAACCATGCGTATCAGACGACCCTCGACTATGGGCTCGTCAGGTAACGTCAGAACGGGTTCGTATGAGGCCAGGCGGCGGGCGAAGCTGATACGCTCAGGTCTGTCCATCGCTCGGCGCCTCGCTGCTATCGTCAGAACCTGGCGGCTCGACACTGATATCTGGCTCTGGGGGATGGGCGCGCTGCTCGCGTTGCTGCTCAAACAGCTGATCAATGATTTGCTGCAGACGCGTCTCCACAGTGGCATCAAGCTGGCTCTGTTCGGTCTCGAGCCGGCAACCGCCAGGTAATAACTGATCATCTTCGAGTAGGCGCCATTTTTCCTCATGGCGTTCACGAAGTGCCTTTGCAGCTTCAAAGTCGACCGGATTGAGATAGATACGAATATTCTCGGCGCCCATGGGCAGCGCCTTTAATGCGCCCCTGAGTACCTTGGTGATCTGGCTGGAGTCAATCTGGAGTTCGCGCTGCAAAACCTGGCTTACCATGGTCTCGACGAGTTTGAGCAACATGTCTTCGATCTGGTCATCCTGATCGTGCATCGGCTCCAACAACTGCGTCATCAGCGCTTCCAGTTCGGCCAGACGAGCATCAATCCTGGACTTTGCTTCCTTCTGGCCCTTGAGCTGGCCAGAATGGAAACCATCCTTCTCACCCGTGGCAAAACCCTCGTTGTAAGCTTCCTCACGGATCTGCTCAAGCTCTTCCACGGTGAAAGGTTTGGGCGCTTCTTCCTGCGGCTCTTGGTCGCCATCCAGGTCTGGCTCATCCAGAGGAGCTCTGAGGTCAGCTTCCGGCTCCTCGCGGTCCAGCGGAACCTGGTGGGGTTCGGCGTCAAAGCTGGGCAAATCCCATCGCGCAAAGGCAGACTGTTCGCCGCCGCGCAGCAATTCGCTATCCTCTGTCCTTGGCGCGGTAGTGCCTGGAGTTTTCATTTACAGGCTTTCCAGTACCGGCATATCAAATCATCTCCTCGCCGCCCTTGCCGCCCAGAACAATTTCGCCTGCGTCGGCCATGCGCCGCGCGATAGTGAGAATTTCCTTTTGCGCAGCTTCGACCTCGCTGATGCGGACTGGACCCTTGGCCTCCAGATCATCTTGCAGCAATTCTGAAGCGCGCTTTGACATGTTCTTGAGAATCTTGTCCTTGATCGCCTCGTCAGCTCCCTTGAGGGCAATGATCAGCACATCGGAGGAAATCTCCCGCAGCAGCGCCTGGATGCCACGGTCGTCGACGTCTGCAAGGTTGTCGAACACAAACATCAGATCCTCGATCTTGCTGGAAAGGTCTTCATCCATGTCACGGATGGCTTCGATGATCTGGGATTCAGTGCTCGACTCAAGGAAGTTCATGATGTCTGCCGTACGCTTGACGCCACCCATGTTGGCCCGTGTTGTATTGGAGTTACCGGCAAACTGCTTTTCAAGGATCTCGTTGAGCTCCTTGAGCGCTGATGGCTGTACCGTATTAAGGGATGCCACACGCAGCAACACGTCCAGACGAACCTTGTGATCGAAATAACCAATCACCTCGGCCGCCATATCGGGATCGAGGTAGGCCACTACGATCGCCTGAATCTGGGGATGTTCAAAACGGATGACGTCGGCCACAGCCCTGGGCTCCATCCATTTGAGACTGTCCAGGCCCGACGTGCTGCCGCCCAGCAGAATACGATCTACCAGCCCGTTGGCCTTGTCTTCACCCAGAGCCTGGGTAAGCATTGTCCGAATATAGCTGTCAGCACCAACACCCAGGCCTGTCTGCTCTCCGACAGTTTCGATGAAGTCACCCATGACCTGGTGCACCTGCTCGCGATTGACGGTTCGCAGACCCGCCATGGCACTACCAACCCGCTGGACCTCTTTCGGTCCCATGTGCTTGAGAAGCGCTGCGGCGTCGGACTCACCCAGGCTCAACAAAAAGATCGCGGCCTTATCCAGCTTTGATAGCTTGGCGGGGCGCTTGGCAGCTGCTTCTTCACTCATCGGCGTTGATCCACTCTTTGACTACCTGGGCGACCCGGCCGGTATCTTCAGCCAGCAGACCCTTGATTGCATTCAGTTGCTGTTCGTAATCGGCACCGGGTGACGGCAGGAGCATAGCGGCCCCTGCGCCACCAGCGACAGCACCAGACAAACTGACGTGGTCGTCGCGTAGATCGCTGCCCAGTTCGTCCGAACCGCCATACTCCGCAGGATATCCGCCAGCCCCATTGTCACGACTATTGGTTGTCAGGTTTTTAAGTACGGGGCGCAGCACACCGAATACCAGGATAAGTATGAACAGAACACCCAGTATCTGCTTGGCAACGTCCCAGAACCAGGGCTGCGACCAGAATGGGATCTCTGGCAGCGGCTCCAATGCTGCTTGAGCCACGAAAGGACTGTTGACGACGCTGACGCTGTCACCGCGGCTCACATCATAGCCTACTGCATCCTGAACCAGTCGCGTCAACCGGGCAAGATCGGCTTCGGTCAGCGGTATGCGTGTGCTTTCGCCCGTCTCCGGATTAACGGTAACCGGATCATCCACTACGACTGCCACAGACAACCGCGCAAGCCTGCCCTGCTGCTGGCGTGTGTAGCTGATCTGGCGATCGAGTTCAAAGTTGCGGGTGGCCTGCTGACGGGTATCCATCGGAGAGGCGCCCGGGAGGGGAGCACCTTCAACGGCCGGATCGGCGGGCTGTTCGGGTACCTGTGTAGCGCCGGGGGGCTGATTGGTCAGAGCGCCGGGAATACCTCTAGCCTCCTGACCGGCGCCACGGGCCTCAGTCATGACCTGCTCACTGCGCAGAGCAGACTCGGGACTGTACATTTCGGCAGTGGACTCAACAGTACTGAAGTCGACCTCCGCAGACACCTCGGCACGGTAGCGGCCTTCCCCGACGATGGGTAGCAGAATTCCGTTAACCCGCCGCTCGTAACTCTCTTCCATGCGTCTGGCGTAGTCAAATTGACGTCCCGCTACAGTCAGCTCGCTCAATTCACTCTGGTCGGAAAGCAGATTGCCCGCCTGGTCAACGATGGTGACCTGGTCCTTATCCAACTCGGGAACGCTGGTAGCCACGAGATTGACGATAGCCATGACCTGCGCCGGCTCAAGCGAACGTCCCGAATACATCTCCAGCAGTACCGAGGCGCTAGGCTTGCGCTCATCACGCACAAACACGGTGGAACGGGGCATGGCAATGTGCACACGCGTCGACTTGATGTTGTACATACTGGAAATGGTACGGGCGATCTCACCCTCGAGGCCGCGTCTGTAGGTTGCCGCCTCCATGAACTGACTGGTACCCAGGCCCCGCTCGCGATCGAGAATTTCGAAACCCAGATTGTCATCACGGGGCGTTACACCAGCACCGGCCAGACGCATGCGGGCATCGTTGATATCGGCACTGGCGACCAGCAGCGCGCCGGTGTTGGGATCGATACGATACTCGATACGACTGGTTTGCAGGATTTCTGTCACCTGAGCCGAATCGAAGCGCTGCATGTCGTTGTAGAGAATCTGATAATCAGGCTGCTGTGACCAGAGCACAACTGCAAAACCGATGGCGACACTGGCAGCCAGCCCGACCAGAAGACCAAACTGACGCAGCATGGGTAGCTGAGCCAGGTTGTCCAGGAAGCTCATACCCAGAAACGGCTTGCGGTCAGCGCCCGTGCTTGCCTGGGGCCGGGTGACCGGTGTATTTGCAGTGTTCGCGGAATCCATTTTCTACCCTCGGTCAATCACAGCAAATCAGATGGGCATGTTCATGATGCTTTCGTAGGCAGTCACCATCTTGTTCCGCACCTGTAAAGCTGCCTGGAACGCGACACTGGATTTCTGCGAAGCAATCATTACCTGGGTGAGATCAATACCGGCGTCGCCACGCTCATAGCCAGTTTGCAGTTCAGAAGTAGTTTTCTGTAATTCGCTGACCCGGTCCACTGCATTTTTCAGTAGATCGTCGAAAGCGGGGCCTTTGACGTCGGCGTTCTGCTCCAAAGGCGTCGGCGCTTGCGGCCGACCCATGGCTTCCATCTGCATGGAACGCATCTGCAACATCAAACGATTGAACTCGACACCCTGGGTCATACCAATCTCCAAACCGTATTTTTTTGACGGCGACTGTAGCTTTAAGATTGATATAGCAAGATCGATGCCAACTAAAAACGCATCTCGACATCCAGACCGGCATCACGCATCTGGGCGAGCTTATAGCGAAGGGTGCGAGGGCTGATGCCCAGCTTGTCCGCAGCCTCTTTGCGGCGGCCCCGCTCGGCTCGCAACACGTCAAGAATCAACTGGTACTCGCGCTGGCGCACACCGACACCGAGGTCGGTTGTCAGATTGCAGGCAGAGCGACTGGCGGGCTCAGACGGATCTCCGGCCGGCGTCGGATTGCCGCCGCGGTCCTCATAGCCCATATCTGGCATAGTCGGAGCACTGAACGAAGGGCGCTCAGAGAGCCCCGTAGCCGCTGGAGTAACAGGGCTGCCCGGCAATACCGAAAGACACAGGTCCTGAGCATGGATCACACCACCGTGCTGCAGAATGAGCGCGCGTTGCACGGCGTTGTCCAACTCGCGAACGTTACCCGGCCAGCCATGCTGACGCATAGCCTGACAGGCATCCTCAGCGAATCGCACGGGAGGCTGATTCATCTTGCGTATATGCTTGTCGAGCAGACGCTGAGCGATAGGTACGATGTCACCAACGCGCCCTCTCAGGGGTTGCCATTGCAGCGGAAAAACACCGAGCCGATAGTACAGATCTTCCCGGAAACGCCCCGCCGCCACTTCCGCTGGCAAATCACGGTTGGTGGTAGCAATCACTCGGATATCAAGCTGGATGAGCTTCCGTCCGCCAACGCGCTCGACTTCACGTTCCTGCAATACGCGCAGTAATTTTGCCTGAAGCGCCAGCGGCATCTCGGATATCTCGTCCAGCAGCAAGGTACCACCGTTGGCCTGCTCGAACTTGCCGGACTGCGCTGCTACGGCGCCGGTGAAGGCGCCCTTCTCGTGACCGAAAAGCGTCGCCTCCAGCATGTTGTCAGGAATGGCGGCGCAGTTGATCGCAATAAACGGTTGTTGAGCCCGCGAGGACGCCTGGTGAATATAGCGCGCCAGAACCTCCTTACCGGTGCCGGACTCGCCGGAAATCAACACCGTCGAATCACTGGCCGCAACCCGGCTGGCGAGTTGCAATAATTGTTGACTGGCCGGCTCCACCGCCACTGGGCCTTCAAGCTTGCCTGATTGCAACCGACCAAGCGCATACTGACCCAACAGATCAAGCAATGCCTTCGGCTCGAATGGCTTGACCAGGTAATCGACCGCCCCATCGCGCATGGCGCCAACGGCGTTCTGAACGGTGCCATAAGCGGTCATCAACAACACCGGCAGCTGCGGATGCTGCACACGCAGAGCGCGTAAAAGGCCATGCCCATCCATACCCGGCATATTTACATCGCTGACCACCATGCAGACCGACTCGCGCTGCAACAGCGCCAGAGCGGATTCACCATCACCCGCTTCAATATAGTCGTACCCTCCCAGGGTAAGGGTATCGGCCAAGGCTTCACGCAGGGCGCGGTCGTCTTCAACCAGAAGAATGCGTGGCTTACTCATGGAGCTGCTTCCGGATCGATGTAATTTGTGGCTGCAGCCTGTAAAGGCAAAAGGAGTTCAGCACAGGTACCCCAGCCTGCCTTGCTGCGCAGGAAAAACGCGCCGCCATGGGCCGCAGCCACCGACTTGACCACAGAAACACCCAGACCTGTGCCCTGCGACCGGGTGGTAAAGAAGGGCTCACCTATCTGGGCGCGCTGCGCAGCATCCATACCGCATCCGGTATCGATTACCGCCAGACTGAGCTGACCCTCGATCAATCGCGCACAGACTTTCAGCCGCGGATAATGTCCGCCGGCCTGTATGGCATTGTCTATCAGGTTGGTCATTGCCCCGATCAAGGTATCCTGATTACAGCGCAGTAGTGCCTGGCTGTCACAACGATTATCCCAGCGGCAGGTCGCGCCGGCATGGCCCAGCATGGGTTCGGCTTGCTGGCGCAACGCATCGAAAAATTCGGCGACGGTCAACTTCTCGGTCAGAGACAGGTCCCCTTTGGCGAACAAGAGCATGTCCCTCACCTGATGCTCTATAGTCTGCAACCTGCAAGTCAGGCGCTCGCCGAAGCGCTGCCGGTGTTCCGCTGGCAGGGCTGTGTCATTCAAATGGCTGGCGTAGAGCATCGCTGTAGAAAGTGGAGTACGAATCTGGTGGGCAAGCGACGCAACCATACGCCCCAGAGCGGAAAGTCGCTCGTGGCGGGCTAACTGGCTTTGTAGCTGACGGGTTTCGGTCTGATCATTGATCAGGATGATCTGGCCCGGCTCTCCGTTGAGCGAGCGGGTGGCCAAAGAAACGCGACGGCCACTGCGCAGGGATACCTCATGATAATCATCGTCCCGCGGCGCAAAACGCTCGCGGATCAGATCACGCCAGAGCTGACCTTCCAAGGGCTCCCCGAGCAGTTCGCGGGCAGCCGGATTGGCTTCGCGAACCCTGCCGTTGCCATCAAGGACAACCACGCCGCCGGGCAACAGATCCAGCAAATTCTGCAAGCGTGAAGCCAGGCAGGCCTTTTCGGCCAGCTCCTGGTCTCGCTGCACGCGGGCCTGATCCAATTGCCCCTGGAGAGAGGCGACCTGCGCCTGCAACAGTGTATGGGAGGAGGACAGCCGGTCCGACATTTCCTTGAACAACGCATGGGCCCGTTGCAGCTGAGCTTCGCTGCGCTGCGGACGTGCGCCGGGGTCACTAACCTGATGGTCAGTGTCGGTGTCAGTCGCGGGCAGGTGTTGGGCAGTCAGAACCATTGGGTATCCCCTGATTACAATACGTCTCGTCAGGGGTGATAAAGCAAGGCCTGTGCCATCTAATGCGAATGCATATATATCATGCACTTACGGACATTCTTGCAAATACGCGTCAGTCTTCTGACAGATCAGCGCCACGGTTAATACCGTACTTGCGCATCTTCTCGACCAGGGTAGTTCGGCGAATACGCAGTCGTTCAGCAGCTCGCGCAACAACGCTATTACATTCATCAAGCGCCTGCTGAATCAGCGTCTGCTCCAGACCACCCAGATACTCCTTGAGGTCCAGCCCTTCCGGTGGAAGATAAGCTGGACTATCGAGTCCGACCAGGCCGCTGAAAGCTTCGTCACGCTCATCTTCATCCGCGCTCAGCTTGCGCAGGTCTTCCTGATCATCTTCCACATAACGGAATTTGCGCGGTAACTCACCGACACCAATCACGCCGTGGGGATGCATGATTGCCATCCGTTCGACAAGATTGGCCAGCTCGCGCACATTGCCTGGCCAGTCGTGCTGACACAGCGACATAATGGCCGAGGTGCTGAAACGAATCGAGCCACGCTTTTCCTTTTCCAGGCGGGTGATCAACTCATTGAGCAGCAGGGGAAGATCCTCAATGCGCTCACGCATGGCTGGCATCTCGATCGGGAACACGTGCAGGCGATAGTAGAGGTCCTCACGGAACCCACCTGCCTCGATCATGGTTTCGAGATTTTTGTGGGTCGCCGCAATCACCCGCACATCAGCAACCTGTACTTTATTGCTGCCGACACGCTCAAAGGTTCTCTCCTGCAGGACACGCAGCAGCTTGACCTGCATCGGCAGAGGCATGTCGCCGATTTCATCAAGAAACAAAGTGCCGCCCTGGGCGAGCTCGAAGCGGCCTGCACGGCTGGTAATCGCTCCGGTAAACGCACCCTTCTCGTGGCCGAACAGCTCGCTCTCAAGCAGCTCAGCCGGTATAGCGCCGCAATTGACCGGCACAAACGGCTGATCCTTGCGTTTGGAGTGGTAATGCAGGTTACGCGCAACCACTTCCTTGCCCGTGCCCGACTCACCAAGAATCAACACAGTGGCTTCGGTATCGGCCACCTGTTGCATCATCTGTCGCACTGACTGAATACTGCGGCTGGTACCAACAAGACTACGAAACAGATTGGGCTCACGCTGACGCTGACGATTGCGCTCGTCGAACACCTCGCGGTAAACCTGAGCTCGATGCAATGCATCGAGCAACTGGTTATAGCCCAGGGGCGGGGTAAGCACAGCGAGTAGACGCTGGCGGAGATGCTCAGGCCAGTGCGCAGCCTGTTCTGCGTCCTGCAATATGACCGGGAGGTTTTCGTCCCACTTGTCCAACTGTCCAAGTAAGCCCTGAACACCAATTGACTGTTCACAGTACCCGAGGATCACGCATTTGAAGAAACCGGGACTGGTATCCTGTTTTTCCACATCTGTTTGCCAATCGGCTGAGGTGGTCAAAACAACTTCTTCGCCCAGGAAGGCAAGAATCACGCTCAGGTCCTGACGACCTTGAGGCGCATCATCGATCAGCAAAATATGGCTGTTGGGCAACATAGGCGAGGTGGGCGTCCTGTAAACACACATTATAGGGCCCGGTGCTTTGATAGCGGAGGGCCACACTTATAATCTTTGCCTAAAGGTAGTCAGATTTACAGTGCGAGTCAAATAGTTGGCGCAGTTTTATGGCACTTTAATACGATGCCCAAAATGTTTGTGTCAATGGCCATTAATTTTGACCCACTTTTGGCCAATAAAATTGACCCACTT